>JBAUBA010000294.1:0-2941 GCA_049676265.1 Atribacterota bacterium | reverse complement strand
TGAGGTAATTTCATCTCATGGCATCTCGGGCATTCCTCTAAGTTTACTTCTTTCAAATTCCAATGTGTGCGTCTTTTATCTCTTCTGGATTTTGATATTTTTCTTTTGGGCATCGGCATAACGCATACCTCCTTTTGTCATAATATAGTTTAATCGTATATCTGAATTGGTTAATTAGTTACTTGGTTAGCTGGTTAATTGCTTGAAAAATTATTAGTATTAAACTAACTAACCAGTTAACCAAGTAACAAGCTAACTAATTTAATAACTTTAAAAGTATATAATTTCTTATTAAAAAAAGCAAATTATTTTTTAATTTTTTTATTTGCTTCTATTAGCCTTTATTTTAGATAAGTCGGGCTTTTCTTTGCATTCTTTTTCGAAGGCTTTCTTTCTCATTAAATTCTTGTAATCTTTATCTTGAAAAGTGTATTTAAAATTAGTATGTAAATCATAAGTACCTTCCAACAAGGCTACTACATCTTCCACAAAAACCAATTCTTCATCGGTGGGGATAATAAATATCCTTACTGGGGAATCATCGGCAGAGATATCCAGTTCAGCATTCCTGGTTCTGGCCAATCTGTTTTTTTTGGGATCATATTTGATTCCCAGGATATCCAGTCCTTCTAATACCTTACCACGAATAATATCACTCAGCTCCCCTACCCCGGCAGTAAAGACCAGGGCATCTACTCTTCCTAGGGCGGCGGTATAGGCACCAATATATTTTTTCAGCCGGTAGGCCTCCATCTCCAAGGCTAATTGGGCTCTTTTGTCTCCTTGGGAGGCAGCTTTAATTACATCTCTCCTATCTACATACTTTCCGGTTATGCCCAATACTCCGCTTTTTTTGTTTAGTATTGCATCCATCTCTTGGGGAGAATAACCTTCTTTTTGCATGACATAGAAGTCCAGAGCGGCGTCATGATCTCCGGCTCTGGTGCCCATAATGGCTCCTTCTAAAGGGGTAAAGCCCATGCTGGTATCATAAGATAGACCATCTTTTACTGCATTCACACTTACTCCATTTCCGATATGGCAGCTGATTAGATTGCATTTGAAGGGGTCTTTATTCAGGAGAACCGCTGCCCTTTTGGCTACATATAATAATGAAGTGCCGTGAAAACCATACCTTCTTATCCCGTATTTTTCATACCACTGGTAGGGCACAGCATAATTATAGATATAGTCAGGCATAGTCTGATGCCAGGCAGTATCCATAATGGCCATATGGGGAATATCAGGTAATAGTTCCATGGCTGCTTCGATACCCATAATATTAGGGGGATTGTGCAGAGGGGCGAGACCAGCAAGTTCTTTAAAGGTTTTTAGGACCTCCTGGTTGATGATTACCGATTTGGAAAATTTTTCACCACCATGGACTACCCTATGGCCGATAGCGGCAATATCTGATAAATCCTTTATGGCACCATATTCCGGATGAATAAGACTATCTACAATTAATTTAATAGCTTCCTTATGGGTGGGACAATCATGCTCTATGGTAACTTTTTGCTGATGGTTAACTTCATGAACGCAGAAAGAATTGCCTATAGTAACTCTTTCCACTATTCCTTTGGCAATAATTTCCTGTTTTTCCCAATTGTAGAGTTGATATTTTACAGAGGAGCTACCACAGTTGCAAGATAATATAATCATAGTTTTCCCCTTTCTAATTTTCTTCTTTTTACTATAAACTTGCTAACTTACTTACTTATTTTTATTGTAATAATTTAGATAATTCTCCAATTGACCGATTGACCAATTTGCCAATAAACCAATTCCCCGATTGCCCGATTGCCCGATTGACCAATTTGCCAATTAATTAGATTAGTTAGCTGGTTTACAAGTGAATTGTGCCCCTACTCTTGATTTCTGATCTTCTTCACGCGATACGCAATACGCAATGCGCGATACGATTAATTATACTTCGCCGGCTTGTAATACGGTAATAGCTACCACATTAACTATGTCATCAGCACTACAACCGCGAGAAAGGTCATTAACCGGTTTTCTCATTCCTTGAGAGATTGGACCTATGGCCTCAGCTTTAGCTAATCTTTCTATTAATTTATAAGCAATGTTTCCAGAATTTAAATCGGGGAATATCAGAACATTAGCTTTTCCCGCTATTTTACTATTCGGAGCTTTTCGCTCGCCGATCGAGGGAATCAATGCAGCATCAGCCTGAAGTTCTCCATCAATAAGTAACTCCGGCTTCTTTTCTTTAGCAATTTTAGTAGCCTCGATTACTTTATCAATTAAAGGATGCTTGCCGCTCCCCTTGGTGGAAAAAGATAACATTGCCACTCTTGGTTCAAAGCCAACCAGTGCTTTTCCGGTTGCCGCGCTGGCAATGGCAACATCAGCAAGTTGTTCGGCATTGGGTTCCGGATTTAAAGCACAATCAGCAAAAACTATGATTCCTTTTTCTCCATAAGAACAATCAGGTACCACCATAACGAAAGAACTGGAAACAATATTTATACCAGGAGCTGTTTTTATAGTCTGCAAAGCTGGTCTAAAAACGTCTCCTGTGGCATTAACAGAACCGGCAACCAAACCATCTGCATCATCATGATAGACCATTAATGCACCAAAATAAAGAGGATTTTCCAATAGTTGATAAGCTTCGTCTGAGCTCATTCCTTTATTTTTACGAAGTTGATAATAAGATTCTGCATATTCTTTCAGTTTTTTAGAATCCTTGGGGTTTATTATTTCTATTTCGTCTGGTAATTCTACCCCCAATTCCCGGGCTTTAGATTTAATACTTTCTTCTCTCCCTAAAAGTATTAAACTGGCAATACCTTCATTGATAATAGTTTCTGCCGCTTTAATCATTCGCGGCTCTTCTCCCTCCGGAAGCACAATGATTTTAGGATTTTTTTTGGCTTTTTCTCGAATAAGTTGTGAAAGTTTCATTTATCTTCTCCTT
>JBAUBA010000293.1:0-3018 GCA_049676265.1 Atribacterota bacterium | reverse complement strand
GGAGAAGGAGGGTTTAATGTCCCCCAGGAGGGATTTTTAGAATACTTAAGAAAACTGACCGATAAATACGGCATATTACTTGTAACCGATGAGATTCAAAGTGGTATAGGCCGAACCGGAAAGTTTTTTGCCATAGAAAATTGGGACATAGAGCCGGATATAGTCTGTTTGGCTAAATCTTTAGCTGCGGGCTTACCCCTTTCAGCAGTAATTGCTAAAAAAGAGATTACCGATTCTCTCCCCGGAGGATGTATCGGCGGAACCTATGTAGGTAACCCGGTAGCCTGTCGGGCAGCCCTGGAAGTGATAAATATCATTGAAGAAGAAAATCTCTTAGACAGAGCCCTAAAGATTGGAGAAAGATTAAAAGAACGCTTCCTTCAAATGAAAAACAAATACCCCATAATAGGAGATGTCCATGGTATTGGGGCAATGATGGCTGTAGAATTAGTAAAAGATAGAGGGACCAAGGAACCTGCCGCTCAGGAAACAGCCCAGATTGTTCAGGAATGCATAAAGAACGGAGTGTTTGTCCCTACTGCCGGAATCAATAAAAACCTTCTTAGGATGTTAGTCTCACTCGAGATTACCGATGAGCAGTTAGATGAGGCCTTAGATGTATTGGAGAGGGCGATAGCTAAAATTTAAAAAAATTTAAAAAAAATAAATAAAAAAAGAGGAATTTAAAAAGTTACGTCGAATAAGTAAAATAGTATTATAGGAGGAATTTTCAGTGAGTAAAATTAAAGTCATCATAATGGGAGCTGCTGGCAGAGATTTTCACAATTTTAATGTATATTTTAGAAATAATTCAAATTACGAGATAGTTGCCTTTACCGCTACTCAAATACCGGATATCGCCGGTAGAAAATATCCTGTTGAACTTTCCGGCCCTTTATATCCCAAAGGAATACCGATTTATTTAGAAGAAGATTTACCAAATCTAATTAAAAAAAATGAAATAAATCAGGTAATTTTAGCTTATAGTGACCTTCCTCATCAATATGTTATGGATAAAGCATCAATCGTGTTAGCCAATGGCGCTGACTTTAGATTAATGGGACCAAAGAACACTATGTTAAAGTCTAAGGTTCCGGTAGTCTCAATATGTGCAGTGCGCACCGGTTGCGGGAAAAGCCAAACTACTCGTAGGGTTAGCGAAATATTAAAAGAGAGGGGATATAAAATTGCTATAATCAGGCATCCTATGCCCTATGGTGACCTTAGAGAGCAGATATGGCAAAGATATGAGACCTATGCCGATTTAAATCGTTATAATTGTACTATCGAAGAGAGGGAAGAATATGAACCTCATATTGATAGAGGGAATATACTTTATGCCGGAGTAGATTATCAGGAAATAATAAAAAGAGCGGAAGAAGAAGCTGATATAATTCTTTGGGACGGAGGGAATAACGACTTACCTTTTTATCAACCGGATTTGCATATTGTGGTAACTGACCCCCACCGAGTAGGACACGAAATGAGCTATTATCCCGGAGAGGCTAATCTCAGAATGGCAGACGTTGTAGTAATTAATAAAATAGATACTGCTGCTCCGGATAAAATAAATTTACTTAGAGAGAATATTCATAAATTAGCCCCAAATGCGATAGTGGTAGAGGCTGCTTCCCCTCTTACTGTAGACCATTCCGAACTTATTAGAGGTAAAAGAGTGCTGGTAGTTGAGGACGGTCCTACTTTAACTCATGGAGAAATGAAATTTGGTGCCGGAGTAGTAGCCGCTCAAAAATTTGGAGCTAAAGAAATTATAGATCCCCGACCTTACGCAGTGGGAACTATCAAAGATACTTATACAAAATATCCTGAAATAGGGACATTATTGCCTGCAATGGGATATGGGAAAAAACAAACTCAAGAACTGGAAGATACCATAAATGCTGTTGATTGCGACATGGTAATCATTGGTACTCCCATTGATTTGTCCCGAATTATCAAAATAAATAAGAAATCAGTAAGAGTAAAATATGATTTGCAGGAAATTGGTAGACCGAATTTGGACGAAGTCTTGAGTCAAAAAATTAAAAAACAGGAGGTGATATAGAAGGATTAAAGGTACTTAACAGATTGGCTGTAATTAAGTTTTAGAAATGTTTTATTTTTTAAATTAAGGAGAGTGAATTAAAAAATGTATCACTGGAAGAATTATAAGGGTTTATTATTATTGACTTTGATGATATTTATGTTCTTTATATTATCCGGAATGGCTTTGGCTGCTGAAGAAGAAGTAGAAAAAACTTACGGATTTCTATCTCTATTGCCAGCATTGGTAGCCATTGTTCTTTGTTTTTTAACTAAACAAGTTTTAGCTTCTCTATTTATCGGTATATGGGTAGGTGCTACCATCCTGACAGGTTGGAATCCCTTAGGCGGTGTTACTAAAACTTTGGGTTACCTGGTAGAAAATGTTGCTGACAGTTGGAATGCCACCATCTTATTATTTGACTTCGTAATCGGTGGACTTATCGGTTTAATCTATCTTTCTGGCGGTGCTCAAGCCTTTGTAAAAAGTATCACTGATAAAGTAAAAAGTGCTCGTGGCGGGCAATTTACTGCTTGGCTATTTGGATTGATCATTTTCTTTGATGATTATGCTAATACTGCAGTAGTAGGTAATGCCTTTATGCCAGTAACCGATAAATTGGGGATTTCTCGAGAAAAATTCTCTTACATTGTCGATTCCACCGCTGCACCGGTCGCCTCTATAGCTCTGATTTCTACCTGGGTTGGGTATGAAGTGGGACTTATTGGTGATGCGATAGAAGGCACTTCGGTATCTTTAACTCCTTACACTATCTTTTTACAATCAATACCTTATCGATTCTACAGTATTTTTGCTATTATATTAGTCCTGGCTATTGCATTATCTCAAAGAGATTATGGGCCTATGTTAAAAGCTGAACATCGAACAAGGACCACTGGCAAAGTATTTGCAGACGGAGCAACCCCGCTTTCTGGCGGAAGCAAATTAAAAGTATTGGAAGATGTACCTCAGAA
>JBAUBA010000292.1:0-5801 GCA_049676265.1 Atribacterota bacterium | reverse complement strand
CAATACCCTTGCACAACCGCAGCAACATTGTTTATCTGAGGGCCGCAGAAACGAATCATTTGACGGAGGACGATTTTCGCGTAAACGGAATCAGAGTAAACATATCCGGAAGCAAAATCCGCGTTGGCATTCATTTCTACAATAATGAAAGCGATCTTCAGTCTCTGATCGATTATTTGAAGATATTAAATGCTAAAAATTAAAAAAGAGGATAGGGGATAATAGGAGGGGATAATAGGGACAGACACCCATTTTAATAAATAATTAAGTAATTTTTAGTGGAAAACCTATAGGATCTAAGGAATTTTTTAATCAGATAGTTGAGGCTTTAGGTATTAATATAGAAGGCATCCTAAAGGAAAAACTCGTAAAATGGAAAGCTAAGCGATAGAAAAAATAAGATGTATCCTTGTTTTCCTAAGTGAGGTTATTAGAATGATTTAAGAAAAGATTTATTAAAAATATTTGCTCTAATGGAACAAATAGAGATATAATTAAAATGTTGTTTTTTTAGGTTATATTAAAAAATATTATAATTTATTAGTTTGAATTTCTTTTTATCTGATCAGTTAAATTCTAAAGAGAAAACAAGATATATAAAATTTTATAATTCAAGGAATTAAAGCATTGAAAAATTACAAGAGATGGCTCAAGAAAAGCAGTCAAGAGATTGCCTTTATTACTAAAGACCCAATTTTATTTTTGGCTGTTTTGCTTATCTTTGGCTCACTGATTATTTTTATTCTTTACCCCCTTTGTAAAGTTATTACCGCAAGCGTTTTTTCAAAAGGCCAATTTTCTTTTAACGTTCTTAAAGATGTAATTTCTAACTGGTATTTTAGGCAAGGCTTTTACAATAGTATTATTATGGGGACATTGACATCAATCATTGGAGCAGGCATAGGTTTTCTCTTTGCTTTTACCCTGGCACGAACTGACATCCCTTTTAAAAAAGCTTTTCATCTAGTCGCTATTATTCCTATCATTTCTCCACCATTTATCGGTGCTATGGCCATAATAATGCTTTTTGGCAATAACGGGCTTATAACATCCGGTCTTTTGGGAATTAATAATTTTAAAATTTATGGTTTCCGCGGGCTTTTATTTGCTCAGGTCATAACCTTTTTTCCAGTAGCCTATATTACTCTTCGAGGTGTGTTGGAATCTATTAGTCCTACTTTGGAAGATGCCGCTTTTGATCTTGGGGGTTCGCGTTGGAAGGTTTTTAAGAAAGTGACTTTACCTTTGGCAATTCCCGGCATAGCCAGTGCTATCCTGATACTTTTTGTAGAAACTTTAGCTGATTTTGGGAATCCATTAATTTTAGCCGGAAGTAAATTTCCCATACTCTCCGTTCAAGCTTACCTGCAGATTACCGGGATGTATGATCTCCCCAGTGGAGCTGCTCTGGCATTGATCCTTTTAGTTCCTTCGATTTCGGTTTATTTTTTACAGAAATATTGGGTATCACGTAAAAAATATGTCACAGTTACCGGAAAACCCACCGCGTCCAGTCATAAAGTCGTTAGTCCAGTTGCTAAATGGATTTTATTCGCTTTTTGTTCTTTCCTTGCTTTTATTATTTTGTTAATTTATTTTACTATTTTATGGGGCGCTTTCGCCAAAGTTTGGGGTTTCGACAATTCTTTAACCCTGGAAAATTTTAAATACGTTTTTAGCGTAGGATTTGAAGCAGTCACCGATACACTCATTATTGCTGTAACTTCTACCCCCATAGCCGGTATTTTAGGAATGATTATTGCTTTTTTGGTAGTACGGAAAAAATTTCCCGGAAAACGGGAAATGGAATTCACTTCTATGTTAAGTTTTGCAGTGCCAGGGACAGTAATTGGCATTGGATATATCTTGGCATTTAATAACCCCCCATTTGCCTTAACCGGTACATTTCTTATCCTTATGTTAAATTTTGTTTTCAGGTATATCCCGGTAGGTATTCAATCGGGAGTAGCTATTCTTCAGCAAGTTGACCCTTGTATTGAAGAGGCAGCTGTTGATTTGGGTGCAGATTCTCAATATACCTTTAAAAAAGTAACTCTCCCTCTCATGGTACCAGCTTTTTTTTCCGGACTAATTTACTCTTTTGTCCGGGCAATGACAGCAATTTCTGCAGCCATTTTCTTGGTTTCTGCTCATTGGAATTTAATGACTGTTCAAATTATGTCTCAAGTAGAATCAGGTAGATTGGGGGCGGCCTGTGCTTTTAGCGTAATATTGGTTGGAATTATATTGCTGGCAATTCTGATTATCAGGCTGATTCTTAATTTGTTTTATGGTAGTTTCGGAGGCACCATGCTAAAGATTTAAAGGAGAAAATAATGAGTGTTAAATTAGTGAATATTAGTAAAACATTTAGAGATCAAGGGAATGCTCAGAAAAAAGTGGAAGCGGTTAAGGATGTTAACCTGGAAGTTAAAGACGGAGAAATGGTCACTTTATTGGGGCCTTCGGGTTGCGGAAAAACAACCACTCTAAGAATTGTTTCCGGGTTTGAAACTCCAACCACGGGCGAAGTATGGATATCTGGAAAAATGGTAAATAATATCCCGCCTAACAAGAGAGATACTTCCATGGTTTTCCAAAGCTACGCTATTTTTCCCCATCTTTCTGTTGCTCAGAATGTCGGCTTTGGCTTAGAACTTAAAGGCTGGGGAAAAACTGAAATAGAAAAAGAAGTTAGAAGAATTATGAAAATCATGGAATTTTCGGAATTATATAGCCGGAAACCTGAACAATTATCTGGAGGACAACAACAAAGAGTGGCTTTAGCCAGAGCTGTTATAAACAAACCCAGTGTATTGCTCTTTGATGAGCCACTTTCCAATTTAGATGCAAAGCTTAGAGTTCAAATGAGAATGGAAATCCGGAAAATCCAAAAGACCTTTGGTATTACCAGCATATATGTGACTCATGATCAGGAAGAAGCTTTGACCATTTCGGATAGAGTTGTAGTAATGAATGAAGGTAAAATTATGCAGGTAGCAACCCCTATTGAAATTTATTCTCATCCCAAGAATATGTTCGTTGCTGACTTTATCGGACGTGTTAATTTCATCCCCGGCAAAATTATAGACAAGAAAGAAAAAACTTTACTGGTTGATTTTGGAATTTATCAAAAAGAAATACAATACCGATATGGGAATTTTAAAGTAAACGAAAGTGTTATTATCGTTGTTCGTCCTGAATCGTTAAAAATGTCACCCGGTAAGAAAATAGACCCTCATTGTATTCAGGGAGAAATTAGTAAATTAGTTTATCTTGGACCAACAATTGAATACGAAATCGAAGTTAAGGGGCTTTCTCGCAAAATATTTGCAGTTCTCTATAATCCTATCGAGGAAGGATTTTTTAAGGTAGGGGATTTAGTAAATATTGATTTTAAACCTATTGCAGCTCATATCCTATCGCAAAAAGATAAAGAGTAGTATATAATAATTAATAACTACAATTTAAATTACTATCTTTTACATACACAGGACCTTAAGTGGAAAAACAATCCATGGAAAGGAGGATGATAAAGAACGCTAAATAACTTTTAAGTAATGTAAAAAATTTTAAAAAGGAGAAATTGTTAAAAATGAAAAAATTAATTTTAGTATTTGTATTGATTATTATAAGCGTGTTTGCTCTGAATATTGTTGCTGTAGCAGCTGATAAAGTTGTTATATATGCCAGTGTTGATGAAGGTAATGCAAAAAAAATATTAGATGCCTTTTCAGCCCAAACAGGTATTGCAGCAGAATTTGTTCATTTATCTTCCGGACCAGCTATGGCTAGAATTACTGCTGAAGCGAATAACCCTCAAGCAGATGTCTGGTTAGGAGCCCCAAGCGAAAATCATGTTGTGCTCAAAGAAGAAGGATTGACTATCCCTTATATATCAGATGCAATGGAAAAATTAGACCCAAGTTTTAAAGACCCAGATGGTTATTGGCGTTCTTTTTACATGAACCCCATGGCTTTGGCAGTAAATACAGAAGCTCTAAAAAAAGCAGGAGCTGCTAAACCTACTTCCTGGCAGGATCTTTTAAAACCGGAATATAAAGATTTAATCCAGATGCCTACCCCTCAATCATCCGGAACAGCTTATGCTATTATTACAACATTAGTTACTGTAATGGGGGAAGAGGAAGCTTTTGAATATATGAAAAAATTAAATCCTAATATCCAGACTTATACTTCTTCCGGAACCGGTCCTTCTAAAGGAGTTGCAGTAGGCCAGGCAGCTATCGGTATTCAATTTACCCCTGCTTTCTTTGAATTTATCGACCAGGGATATCCCTTGGAAGTAATTTTCCCATCCGAGGGTGTTGGATTTGAAGCTCCTGCCGTTTCAATTATCAAAGGTGCAAAAAATATAGAATCTGCAAAAATATTAATTGACTGGCTAGTTTCTAAAGATGGTCAAGATGTTTTATCCAAAGAGAAGACCTACTTCTATCCTGTTATACCGGAAGCGGAACTATCTATAGGAATGCCGGCATTTTCTGAACTTAAAACAATCGTAGTAGATAATCAATGGGCTGGTGAAAACAAAAAGAGATTAGTTGATCGTTGGGTAAATGAAGTATTGCCTGCAAAATAAAAAATCTTACAAAGGTATAAATGAATAGTACAAAGGAGGGTTTTCTTAATTAAAGAAAGCCCTCCTTTATCCATCTTACCCTAAATTTGGCAGTTAATACCGCGAACCCATATTAAATAAAATAGGGATTTTATTTTAGATTTGTCACCATAAAGCTTAACTTTAATTAAGTGCTTTAAAAATTAAAAAATACGGATGGTTCAAGAATGTTTAAAGAATATAACAATGTTGAGGATAATAATTTTGTTGATGATGCTCTTGGGAGGCATATAAATTTATTCGATAAGATGAAAAAGGACAAATCACTTCAAGGCCAAATTATGAAAGTGGCTAAAAAGTTAATCTGTATTTACAAAAATAAGGGAAAGCTTTTATTGTGTGGAAATGGTGGAAGTGCAGCTCAAGCTCAACATCTTGCCACTGAATTAGTAGCCAGATTTTATTTGGATAGAAAAGCTTTAAATGCAGAATCCTTATCAGTTAATACTTCTTCCATCACTTCTATAGCCAATGATTATAGTTTTAGTCAAGTATTTTCCCGGCAGATAGAAGCGAAGGGCGAATCAGGTGATATGCTCATAGCTCTTTCTACTAGCGGTAAATCTAAAAATATAATTGAAGCAATAAAAACTGCATATAACCTTAAAATTTACACAGTTGCTCTGGTGGGTAAAATTGATGAATCTACTTTACCAAAATTTACAGATCTCATTGTTTCTGTCCCCTCTGCAATAATTCCCCTGATACAAGAAGTCCATCTCTTTATTGGTCATCTAATTTGTGAGTATGTAGAAAGACAATTGTTTACTAAAAGTTTAGATAAAAAATAACTGGTGAATCCTTAGCTATAGAAGACAATGTTCTTGGAGAAGGTATGAAAGGGTCAAGTCTTGAAATATAACAAAGTTCAGGTAATGTGACAGTGGGCAGCTGTATAGTTTAATGATTCGGTAATTTTTAGTGGACAACCTATAGGATCTAAGGAATTTTTTAATCAGATAGTTGAGGCTTTAGGTATTAATATAGAAAGGCATCCTAAAGGAAGAACTCGTAAAATGGAAAGCTAAGCGATAGAAAAAATAAGATGTATCTATTTAAATTATATTACTCAAAAGAAGGAATTTTAAAAATAAATGTGGTATATTATTAAATGAAGTTGTTTCAAATTAATATTTATGCTTTAAAATAAAAAAGGATT
>JBAUBA010000291.1:0-2129 GCA_049676265.1 Atribacterota bacterium | reverse complement strand
GATTGTTAAAAGTCCTTCTTTTTTTGGAAAATTGTATTGTTTTTAATTAACAATAATTTTTATCCTCTGTTCTTCCCATTACTCCCGCTCGAGGTTGGTTATTTCCGGTAGTTGGGTGAGGGCTTGCGGTTCTTTGAACCTTCCCAGTTCTTCTCTTAAGGTAATTATCTTTTGGGCGACGAGAGGTTCGCTTATTTTTAAAGGGGGTGACAGGGGACGATCCTTTTTGTTTACACCACTTCAAGATTCTTCTTCTTCCAAAAGACACTTCCTTTAGAAAAAGACATCCCTAATTTCCCTTCTTCGCCAAGAAAGGATAGATAGGATTTTATGGTATTGGAAATAAGTACGTATTGATTGGCATTCAAATCTATTTTGTATTTATTGCATATCCGAGAAAGTATTTTGTCAAATGTTGCAGGCTTTTCACAATATGATAAAACTGTAGAGATAATCTCCCTAATCTTATTTTCATTTATAGCAATAAGCTTATTAATAGAAGGAGTGGGAGTACCATGACTCGGAATAAATACTTCCGCTTCTACGGTCTTTAGTCTTTCTAAAGTTTCCAGATGTGCCTTGACATCATAAAGGAAAAAGAGATGGTATTTGTTGATGATCTCCTCTGAAATAAGACTATCGGCAATAAATACAATATTATCCGGTGTTTTTATGCCAATCATATCGAAAAAATGTCCGGGTAATGAAATTGCCTCTAAATTGGTGTTCAATATGTTTCCCGATGAGGGAATAATATCAGTCACTCTTGAGGGATGGGCCATTAAGAATTTATTAGTAAGTCTGGCATTGGGGAATCCCCCATAAAGAAAGGAAGGTTCGAGAATAGGGTCTTGAATGAAGGCGGCTTCAATTCGGGTAGCAGCAATCCGGCACTCAGTTTTATTTTGGATAAAAGCATTCCCCCCAATGTGGTCAGCATTGGAGTGAGTATTAATAATAAGTTTTACTTTCCAATTTTTTTCATTCAATAATTTTAGAATTTGTCTGCCTGCATCCTTATCATTCCCGCTATCAATTAGAATAGCTTGCTCATCCTGGACATATAGACCAATATTTGCTGGAGCAGGAATAAGATAAGTATTAGATGCAATTTTCTGTAAATTTAATGACATATTTTTATACCTCAAACTATTGAAACTTAGAAAACAAGAACATATTAATAAACTCCTTAGATCCTGCAGAGCTCGTTCGCTAAAAGTTACCGGGTTATTGAGCTGGCACAATGCTGACAAATTGTTGTTCTAAAAATTACTCATAAATCCAGCCCATATAGATAGGAAGAAAATAAATATGGTGATAAATAAAATGACTCTGAAAATGCTTAGCCGGTCGTGTATTACGCTGATTCCACATCTTTCGTCCCAGCTGGTTATTCCGTTTCTCTTTAATTTGTTGTAGGCAAATATCATAGTGAAGAGCGCGATAAAAGGAATCCCCATCCCCATACCATTTAACCAGAGAAGGAATCCTCTTTTCATTGCTGTGGTATAGGAAATCTTTTTTCCGGATAGGGCGCGTATCTTTATTCCCAGTAAGGCCTTTCCTGGGGTAGTGCCGAACGAGGAGAGCATCATCGGCTCGAAAAATATTAGATAAAATAGCAAGAGTAGTATGCCGCCGATAAAATTGTCCATTAGGGTTATTGTGTAATTGAGCCCAGGGGAAAATAGGGCAATTATAAATATATAGATAGGCATTATAAAGGTAATATCAAATAGCCTTGCCCAGTATCTTCTCCAGGGGTATATTTGTGATTGCATAATAAAATCCTCCGCCGGATAAATTAGTCGTTAGCACAGATACAATATGTTAACAGTAAATTAGGATTTTTTTTATATCTTTTTTTCATTCCGATTAAAGAAATAGATAAGTTTTTATAATAATATCATACTATTATGACTGCTGTATGGCAAGAATTGGGAAAGTAATTGGAAGAAATGAAAAAAGAGGACCGTCCACTGGTAGATTTGTATAATAAAAAGCTCGCCTTACTTCAAGCAAGGCGAGCTTAGGAGGTATTAAAATGAAAAAGCTATCTGTTTTATTGTTTGTTGTCTAATAGCTTTTAACCGAAAAAATTATATCACATTATAAATTAATGTCAAATT
>JBAUBA010000290.1:0-1809 GCA_049676265.1 Atribacterota bacterium | reverse complement strand
GAAATATTTATTGCTAATTTGTATGATATTTTATTAGATAGATATATTGTGAAAGAAATAAAAAAGGATGAGGTAATTATCGACTATAACGGATACTTTTTTTCAGTAAAAATAGGAGGTGAAGATTTGTCAGATGAATTATAATAACAGAAAAATAACTTTGTTACTTTTTATTACGGTCTTATTTTTAATAATTTCATTTGTGGTAAGCGCTAGTGCTGAAAATATTTGGTTTACTAATATCTGGTATAAAAAATTACCCAATTATACCCACCTTACCATTAAAGCAAGTGGAGCTATTTCAGAATATGAGGTTTCTTATTTAGAGGCACCCGAGAGAATAATCATTGATGTTAAGAATGCCAACTATAGTATTGAGGGATTAGTTAAAAATATCTTATTCTTAAATATGGGTTCGCTGAAACAGGTAAGGTGCGGGCAATTTGAAAGTGAACCTGTTCCTATTACCCGATTTGTAGTTGATTTATTTCAGAAATCCGATTATGAAGTGAAATTATCATCTGATAGCAGATTGCTTTATATTGATGTCTATGATTACACTGAATTTACGGCACCTGAAGAACAGGTCTTTACGGTAACTCCGGTTACGAGTGAAGCAGTAAAAATTGAAAAGGAAGAGGAGCCAAAGATCTCTATTTTAGATATTTATACAGAGTCTATTACTCTGAATGTCTTTGAAGAAGATGTGGTTAATGTTATTAGAGGATTATCAGAACTAACCGGGATAGATATCATGCTTGATGATTCGGTAACCGGACTATTAACTCTAAACCTTAAAGATAAAACTTTTAGAGAAGCAATTGAATTAATTATGATGAATAAAGGGTTGGATTATACCGAGGTAAGCGATACTCTGATAATTGCTTCTAAAGATGTGGTAGCAGGATACAGGAAACCGATTACCAGAGTATACGAATTAAAAAATGCCAGCGCTGAGGCGGCAAAGGGAATATTAGATGGTTATAAGGCTGAGGGGTCAAAAGTCAATATTGTTGCCGATGCCAGAATGAATACGCTCATTGTTACCGGAATAAATGAGGAGATTGAAAAGTTAGAAGGAGTTATCAGCACCATAGATGTAGAATTGTTGACCAGGACCTTTAAAATAGACAATGCTATTGATGCAGATGATATTATTGGAATACAAAGCATGTTAAGTATTATTGTTCCGGAAGAGGGTAGAATAAATATAGATAGCCGGCAGAGTGAAATTATTGTAGAGGGCACAGAAGAAGAGTTGGATAATGTAGCAACAATGATTGTTGGATTAGATAAACGCGCACCTCAGATAATGATACAAGCAAAGATTATTGAAATTACTCTTGATGGAGAGAAAGATTTAGGCGTTAAGTGGTTTAGTGGAAGTGGAGATAATAAAATAGAAGGGCAACTTACTATAGGAGAACTAACTCTGGGAGGTTCATTGGAAAGAAGTGGTTTAATTGAAGCTACCCTTAAAGCACTACAAACAGAAGGAAAAACTAATATCTTGTCTAATCCCAAAGTACTTACTTTAGATGGAAAAGAGGCAAAAATATTATCTGGTTCTAAAATTCCCATTCGAATCATTACTCCTGATGGCCTTGAAACTGTTGAATATAGAGATGTTGGATTAAGCATGACTATTACGCCACGTTTGAGCAGTGATGGGATGATTACTATGGATGTAAATCCCAAGATAGAATCATTGGGAGAAGAGCTTATTCAGGGTTATCCGGTAATAAATTCTCGAGAAGAGAAGGTAACAATACGAGCCTACTTGGATGAAACTGTAGTAATAGGCGGTTT
>JBAUBA010000289.1:0-1785 GCA_049676265.1 Atribacterota bacterium | reverse complement strand
CATATTTACCGGAAAAATGAGACTTCTTGTATAATAAAATAGGTTTAAAGATAAAAGTAATACTTATGCCAGTACTACTTTCCTTCTTTGTCTTAATCTTCTTAATATCTCTTCTGTTCCCAGGATGTTGATGGCCCGCTTGAGGTTATAGGCCAGAAATGATAGGGAGATTTCGGCACTTACTGAGACTTTCCTTTTGGTCAGGAAATAATAAGCTCCCCAGCCTCGTTTAATGGTACCAAAGGGGTGCTCTACAATCATTTGCCGGAGCTTATATTTTTTTAAGTTCCTTTTGGTTTGTGAATCAACCCGGTCAAGGAAGTCCTGATCGGCATGCCGGAAGATGGATCTCCCTTTTTGAGCTCTAGTGCATCTGGCTTTAAATTTACAATCTTTACAGGCAGCATCATTACGGTATTCATAGCCGATGATCTTTCCATCTTTCTTCCTGGCCCGGTAGTAATGGAGTTCCTTCCCGGCTGGGCAGAGGTAGGTATTTTTGGTTTTATCATACTTAAACTGATCAGCATAGAAGGCTTGGTCTTTGGTACCATTGGCATAGGTTTGTTTGGTGATGTAAACGGTGATCCCATTCTCTGCACATTTTTTTAAATCTTTAGCTTGGTAGTAACCCTTATCTGCTAATACTTCAAAGGTTTTGTTCCCAAAGAGCTTTTTTGCCCTTAGGGCCATATTGTCAAGTTCACCTAAGTCATTGGGTTTTTGAGTAACCTTGAAGTCGGCAATTAATTTGTGTTTGGCATCTACAGTGGTTTGAATATTGTAACTTACCTCAACATTATTGTGGTTAGCCATCAGCCGGGAGTCGGGATCGGTGGTGGAGATCTCATTTTCTCCGCTTTTTTTTAGTTTCCTCTGGTATGATGCATACTTTTCTTTGCGGTCTTTCAACTGCTGTATCCTTTCTGTTATGGTATTAACATCGGGTTTTTCTAAAGAGGCTTCGGCCCTATCATGATGGTCTAGTTCTTTGAGATAGCCTTCGATCTTCTCATCAAGGTATTTAAGATGTCTTTCTATTTTTTTGCTGTTATAGTTATTTTTTTTGGAATTACAGGCCCGGAATTTGGAGCCATCTATGGCCACCAATTCCTTGCCAAATAATTCCCATTCATCGCATAATTTGGTGAAATCCCGGAAGACCTTCTTCAATGCTTTTTTGTTATCTTTTCGAAAATCGGCGATGGTCTTAAAGTCAGGTTTTAGTTTCTTCAGCAGCCAGATGACCTCTAAATTTCTGATGGCTTCCTGTTCTAATCTTCGGGAAGAACGGATACGGTTAAGATAGCCATATAGGTAGAGTTTTAACATATCTTTGGGGTGATAGGGTGGTCTTCCCAGTGAGGGGTTAACCGCCCTATTGAAGCCCAGTATTTCCAGGTCAAGCTGCTTGATATATTCATCGATGATCCGAATGGAATTGTTGTCACTGACATATTCATCTATGCTCTCAGGAAAGAGTATGATCTGATTTCTGTCTTCGCCTTCTATATACCCCATAAACCCACCTTCTTCTTTATATTTATATGGTTATATTATACCATTTTTGTGGATTTATATTAAGCTAAATGTTATACTTTTCACACAGTCTGACGGTTCTTCTGACACGATTTTAAAAATCAAAATTAACACTTAACTTATATTATATAATACTATTTAAAAATAATTTAATTTTAATTCACGGCAAATATTTAAAATTTCGTGTATAATAAGATTTACTAATTGACCAATTGACCGATTTACCAATTCGCCAATTAAAGATAC
>JBAUBA010000288.1:0-2120 GCA_049676265.1 Atribacterota bacterium | reverse complement strand
AATCATAATCTTTTCCAGAGACATCCGAATATATATCATTAATTATAAGGTTATTTTCCTCAAATTCTTTTTTTAAAGATTCCATGCTGAAATATTGCAGCCAGTTATATACAACCCGTGTTCGCTTCTTCTCTATAATTGTATATTTATCGAGTGTTACTTTAATATCATTGTATTTAAACGAATTAATAAAACAATAATAATCATCAGGAGACCAAAAATTGTTCAGATGATTAAGTTCATAGGTAGATAATTCATCTTTTTGATCAAAATAATTCAATGAATACACATCAAGAAGAACTTTTCCATCAGGTTTTAGTAAATTCATAAACTTGTCAAGCATGATTTTCCTTTGATTTGGGCTTAAAGCGCAGAAATCACACATAATCATAGTAATAAGATCGTATTTTTTGTCAATTTCGAAATTGAGGTAATTTTTATGAATATAATTTACATTTAAATCAGAATTTGATGCTATTTGCTTAGCGTAACTAATAGAATTTTTTGAAAAATCAATCCCCGTGACTTTGATTTCTTTTTCCGCAAATCTGTTTGCGTAAAGCCCTGGTCCGCATCCAAAATCTATGATATCTGAATTTGAGTTTAGGTTAAAACGATCGGATATCCAATCAACAGATTGGTTGATAAAATTAATATTTCTCGAAGATACATCAATTGATTCATTTAAATGATATTCTAACATTTTTTTTGAGGTATATTCATTTGCCCAGAGTTCTTCAGCCGTATAAAACTGAAAAGGCTCAGGTCGTTTGTTAATTTCTTTTAATTGTTTATACATTCACTTTCTCCTTCCTTAGTTTTTCTTTGCCTTTTATCAGGCATTTTGTCTCACATGTTATATTGCAGGATTTGGCTCCAAAAGAATTGCTAATTGCCATTATGCTCAAGTAAATATTTTTTTACACCCTTCCACATAAGCCCCTTACTGCATTTTTCTATGGGTTCCAATTCTACACCTTGCATTCTTTTTTCCAGGGCTTCCAGGTTAAAACCTTCTTTTAAAATGGGGAAAATCTTGACCTTAATTGCCTTGGCCGGACAACCATAGATACAACGTAAACAGATGATACATTGGTCTGTAAAAGTGGGTTTTCCTGTATCCATTTCTATGCTTTTTACCGGACAGTTTTCCACACACCACCCACACCGGGTACAATGATCATCAATGGTTAACAATTTTCTAAATCTATGAGAACCTTTATTTTCCTTGCGACTTATCCATGCTTGAATAACTGCTTTTCTTTTCATTTTGCTTCTGCGTAACTTTCCGGATAAAACTTCCTCGATGATTTTATTGACTTTATCAGGAATGGCTTTAACCAGCCACATTACCAAATGGTCATTTGCAGCAACGAAACAGTTGGAAGGCATTACCATCATTGTTTCATATATCACTTGAAAACCTTTTTTCTCTAAAGCATTGATGCAGTTAAATCTTGTCCCGGTATTGGGCCATATTTCGCCTCCCCCTGAGACGGATATAACAACCACATTTTTATTCGTAGTTCTTATTTTTTCAATCCATTGAAATATCGGCTTAGGGGCATCAAAAGCATAAATTGGAAACAGCACAATGACATACCTGCTATTCTTTATATTTTCCTCTATTTCATTGGCATCTAATGTAAAATAGGTAGCATCTATTTCATATAAACTGGTTTCAAAAGTAAGTTCAATAAATTGCTTTTCAAATTCTCGGGCTACTTTCCTGGTTCCACCGGTACCCGAAAAGAAAAAAATTGTCACTAATTCATTAAGCATTGATTTCTCCTGTCTAGCCACCTTTTATTCAATGGTTAGCTATCGCATAAAGCTATTCATAATGGTTTGTCATATTGCAAATATAGTATATCCTTTATTTTATTATTACACGGAAGAAGATATGGGGTCAGGTCTTGAAATAACACATTTTCCATCAATACTTTCTTGTTGTTAAAAAAATGTGTCATTTCAAGACCTGACCCCCTTTTTAATCTAAATAGGAAGGTTGGTTTACTCCGTATCAATGAGGTAAAAATTATGAAAACATCAATCCTTAAAAAAATCATTATTGTTTTATCCCATGCATTTATGGTGTGGGCACTTTGTGGGGCAACAAT
>JBAUBA010000287.1:0-4034 GCA_049676265.1 Atribacterota bacterium | reverse complement strand
TAGCTTCTAAATCTGCCTGTGGGTTAACCGATCCAATATCTTGCGGCATTACCCCGGGGAGTGGTCCTGCTCATCTTTCTCTGTTTGGATATGACCCGATTAAGTATCAGATTGGAAGAGGGGTTTTAGAAGCCCTGGGTATAGGAATGGAACTTACTTCCGATGATTTAGCCTGTCGGGGAAATTTTGCCACTATGGATGAATCAGGAATTATTACCGACCGGCGGGCAGGAAGAATAGCTACAGAATTAAATGAGGAAATTTGTCGGATAATGCAGGATAAGATTAGCCAAATAAGGGGAGCGAAAGTAATAATTAGACCGGGTATGGAACACCGTTTTGTGGTAGTATTTAGAGGAAAAGGTTTGGAAGAAGGTCTTTCTGATGCTGATCCTCAAGTAGTGGGGGAAAAGTTAAAGTATACCGAACCTTTAAGGCCGGAAGCAGGCGAAACCGCAGAAATAATAAATGAGTTTATAGACAAAGCTATCGAAATATTAAAGGAACATTCTCCGGCAAATGCTGTTTTGCTGAGGGGATTTGCTAAACATCCCGGTTTGCCTACCATGGGTGAATTATTTAAATTATCTCCCGCTGCCATAGCTACTTATCCTATGTATAAGGGGTTGGCAAAGTTAGTGGGAATGGAAATATTGGAAGCAGGGGAAACAATAGAGAAAGAATTTAAGACATTAAAGGAAAATTATCAGAAATATGATTTCTTTTATCTTCATATAAAGAAGACCGATAGTTATGGAGAAGATGGAAACTTTAAAAAGAAGGTCGAAATAATTGAAGAGGTAGATAAATATATACCTGAATTGTTAAGCTTAAAGCCGGATGTCCTGGTAGTTACCGGTGACCACTCTACTCCGGCAATACTAAAGGGACATAGCTGGCATCCGAATCCTTTTATGTTGTTTTCTAAATATATCAGGGGAGATGAAGTGGAACAATTTAATGAAAAAGAATGTGTTAAGGGAGGACTGGGAAGATTTTCGGCAGTAGATGTAATTCCTTTGATGTTGGCTAATGCCTTGAAATTACGGAAATTCGGAGCTTAATTAGAAAGAAGATTAAAAAAACAAATGAATAAATTAGAGACTTTATTTATTCCGGAAGAGATAAAAAATGTTGAATTAGCTGGCAAGTTAGTAGTAATAATTGATGTTTTAAGGGCCTCCAGCACTATAGTAACTGCTTTAGCTAATGGATGTAGTGGCTTTATTCCTATTTTTTCTCCGGATCAGGCTAAGAAAAAAGCGCAGGAATTTAAAAAAGAAAGGGTTTTATTGGGAGGAGAAAGAGAAGGAACAAAGATAGAGGGTTTTAATTTAGGTAATTCACCGAGAGAATATAAGAAAGAAGCAGTGAAAGATAAAACAATTGTCTTTTCAACCACTAATGGAGTAAAAACATTAGAAATGGCTAAAAGTGCTCACAGGATAATTATTGGAAGTTTTTTGAATTTACAAGCGGTTTGTGATTATTGCACTAATTACCAGGGAGATATTTTGTTAATCTGTGCAGGAAAGGAGGGTAGATTTTCTTTAGAAGATGCTGTCTGTGCCGGTATGATGGTTAATTCTTTAAGGGATGTTTTTCCCGGTGATCATCAGGAAGTAGATGCTAATTTTACTACTCAACTACTCTATGAAAAGTTTAGTAATAATATTTTGGAAATATTACGAAAATCTCAACATGGTCGATATTTAGAGAGTATCGGCTTGGATGAAGATTTAAAATTCTGTTCCCAATTGGATTTATTTCATATTGTCCCTATATTTAAAGATGGGATAATATCCATTTGACAAAATAAGGAGTAAAAATTACCATACACATATATGAGATAAATCTTAATTTTAATCTCTAAAAAATAATTTATTAAAGAAAGGAAAGATTAGTTATGAAGAAATTAATGATGATTCCCGGACCTACTCCAGTTCATCAGTCCATCTTGAACGCTTTAAGCAAAGATACTGTTTCCCATTTAGACCCTGAATTTGTAAAAATTTTAAAAGAAACTCTTGAGGATTTGAAAACTGTAGTCATGACAGAAAAAGGGCAGCCTTTTATAATACCCGGAACCGGGACTTTAGCTATGGAGGTTGCCATAGTTAACTCTTTAAAAAAAGGTGACCGTTTATTAGTAGTTTCTCACGGTTTTTTCGGGGATAGATTTGTAGAGATTGCTAAGTGTTATGATATAGAAGTTGAGGTGTTGGCTTCCGAGTGGGGCAAGATAGTAGAAGTAGAAGAAATAGCCCGTAAATTAAAAGAAAAGAAGTTTGATGCAATAACTATATCTCATGTAGATACTTCAACGGGAGTTTGCGCTCCCTTAGAAGAAATAGGAGAAATTTTAAAACAATTTCCCGAAACTGTATTTATTGTAGATGGAGTGTGTGCTACAGGAGGAATTGAGGAGCGTATGGATGATTGGGGAATTGATATTCTTTTTGCCGGTAACCAGAAAGCATTTGGCGTTCCTCCGGGATTGTCCAATTTAGTATTTAACGAAAAGGCTTTGGAGAGAAGAAATAGTTTAGGAAAAATTACTGCTTTTTATATGGATGTCAATAGATGGCTGCCGGTTATGCGCAATCCTGCAGGAGCATATTTTTCTACTCATGCCATAAATATGGTTTATGCCCTTCATCAGGGCCTGAAAATAATGTTAGCAGAAGGTCTAGAAGAGAGATTTAAAAAATATAAAAGATTTGCCTCGGCTTTTCAAAGCGGCTTAAAGGAATTAGGATTTGATTTGCTGGCTGTCGAAGAAATTCGAGCAAATACAGTTTCAACTATATTATATCCTGCTGGAATTGAGGATTTATCCTTCAGAGAAAAACTGTATGAGAACGGAGTTTTAGTATCTGCGGGCAAAGGAGTATTAGCAGGTAAGATTTTCCGTTTGGGACATATGGGCAATATATCTGAAAACGAAGTAGTAGCAACCCTGAGTATTATTGAAAAAACTCTATCTGATAGTAATTATGATTTTAGATTGGGAGCAGGAATAGGAGCTGCCGAGAAGGTTTTGTTTGCTAAATAATAAAACATTTAGAAACAGGTGATGGTTTGGGAAGAAAAATATTTTTTTGGATGCTGTTGATTGTTTATTCTGTGGTGATTTTTACTTTTTCTTCCCGACCGGAAGTTGGAGTAGCGCAGTTGTTTTATGGACAGGATAAAGTGATGCATTTTTTTGCTTATGGCGTCCATGCTTTTCTTTGTATGGCAGCTTTAAGTGACAAAATATTACTCCTAAAATTATTTCACTATTTTTTAGCTTTAGTTTTTTCTGTTTCTTATGGGACATTTAATGAAATTTACCAATACTTTATTCCGGAAAGAGAATTTTCTTTGGGAGATATTCTTGCCAATAGCTTGGGTATAATTACTTTTCTTGCTTTGATTTACATTTTCCAAAATAAAAAACTAAAAAGGTAAACTTTCGTGCCAGGCACAAAAGTTTACCTTTATACAAAATAATCCTAAAGTTAAAGCAACTTAACTTACTCTAATTTAATAAATCCAAGGAAGGAGAAAAAAATGAAATTACTGAAAAAATTATGTGAAACACCGGGAATTGCAGGTTATGAGGAGAGGATTCAGAAAGTTATTAAGGAAGAATTGGAAAAAGTAACTGATGAGGTAAAAATTGATAAATTAGGAAATGTTATTGGTATAAAAAAAGCAAAAAAATTATCAGGTAAGCCAGCTCCTAAAAAAGTGATGATTGCCGCACATATGGACGAGATTGGCTTTATGGTCAGTTTTATTGATAAAGAAGGTTTTATAAGGTTTGCTCCGGTTGGGGGATTTGACCCTAAAACTCTAATAGCCCAAAGAGTAGTGGTTCATGGAAGAAAAGATATCGGGGGAGTAATTGGCACTAAGCCCATTCATATTTTAAGTGAAGAAGAGAGAAAAAAGTTACCCAAAATTAAAGATCTTTTTATCGATGTAGGAATGGAAAAAGATGAAGTTTCTAAGATCGTAAGGCCAGGAGATTTCGTTACTTTAGATAG
>JBAUBA010000286.1:0-2268 GCA_049676265.1 Atribacterota bacterium | reverse complement strand
CTCGACTAATTATTTCATTGATAAAAAATATTGTTTTTTGGAAAAACTATCAAAATTATTGAGATGTTTATAAGGAGCAAAATATGTTTAAAACCATAAACTCTGTTTGCCCTAAGGATTGTTTTGGGTCCTGTTCGTTGGAGGTTGAGGTAGAAAAAGGGAAGATAATAAAAGTTAGAGGAAATAGCAATAGTCCGGTAAACCAGCGCAGGATATGCATTAAAGGGAAGAACTATCCAAATATGCTCTATGGGCCGGAGAGATTATTATATCCCTTGCAGAGAATTAGCAAGAGAGGAGAAGGTGAATTTAAAAGAATTAGCTGGGAGCAGGCTTTAGATATAATTTATAAAAAGCTAAAAAATTTAAAAGAGCAGTATGGACCGGAATCGGTTTTATATTATAATAGATTCGCTAATTTGGGTGTGGTGAAAAACTGTGCTTATGGTTTCTGGCATCAGTTTGGTGGTTTTACTTCTACTTACGGCGGTTTGTGTGATTCTGCCGCTCAGGAAGCAATCACTTTAACTTATGGAGAAGTAAAACATAATAAGATTTCTGATTTAGAAAACTCAAAATTGATAATATTGTGGGGCTCAAATCCCGCCTATACCAATATTCATTTGATGCATTATATAAATAAGGCGGTAAATAAGGGAGCAAAATTAATAACTATAGATATTAGGGAAAATGAGTCGGGGGCGAAAAGTCAATTATATTTAAATCCCCGGCCGGGAACTGATGGTTGTCTTGCTCTGGGGATAGCCAATCAACTCATTGAAAATGAATTAATAGACCATAATTTTATTAAGCAACATACTTTTGGTTTTGCCGAGTTTAAGGAATTAGTAAAAGATTATCCTTTGGAAAAAGTTTCGGCTATAACCGAAGTTCCTACCGCTAAAATTAAAAGTTTAATAAATTATCTAAAAGAAAATCCCCAATATGCTCTTATCTGTGGGATGGGGGTGCAAAGATGCACTAATGCAGGGCAGACGGTAAGAGCCATTTCTCTTCTGCCGGCATTAACCGGAAGTATCAGTAAAAAAGGTTGTGGTTTTTACTTTAGCGATAGGCAGGCACCTGAATTAAATTGGCCTTTTTTTCCGAAAAAACCCGAGAGGATTCGTAATTCCATACCGGTGGCAAAACTGGCTAGCGGAATGAACAATCAAATTGATCCACCGGTAAAAGCTATGTGGATTGAGCAGGCCAATCCTATGACCAGCAATCCGAACATTAATCTTCTTGCCCGAGTAATGAATAAATTAGAATTAATCGTGGTTGCCGATCTTTTTTTAACCGATACCGCCAGAATGGCAGATATTGTTTTACCCGCAGCTTCGATGTATGAGTATTATGATCTGATCACCGGGTATGGTCATTCTTACATTCAACTTCAACAAAAAATAATTGACCCCCCAGGTGAATGTAAACACGAAAGTGAGATATACCGACTGTTAGGTAAAAAGTTTGGGTTTAGTTTAGATTATTTACCAGAAAATAATTTAGGTACTATAGAAAAAGTAATTAACGATTCTAATTTAAATACCAA
Source organism: Atribacterota bacterium (assembly GCA_049676265.1). Taxonomy (GTDB): domain Bacteria; phylum Atribacterota; class Phoenicimicrobiia; order Phoenicimicrobiales; family Phoenicimicrobiaceae; genus Sediminicultor. The sequence continues at coordinate 713 of JBAUBA010000286.1, read as the reverse complement.
CGTTGATGAATTAAAAGAAAAACCCTATCTTCACTCCAACTATCAAGAAATAGCCTTTAATGATTTTAAATTTAACACACCTACTGGTAAGATGGAATTTTACTCTAAACAGATAAAAGATCGATGGGGACAAAATCCCTTGCCTTTTTATTATGAACCAATGGAAAATAAATTTTCTTCCCCTGAGTTTTATGCTAAATATCCTTTAACCTTTATAAGTGCTCATGCCTTAAATAAGATGAATTCTCAATTTTCAAGTAGAGAGATTTCCCAAGAAGAACCCTTCATCTGGATCAATCCCGATGATGCAGAATACAGAGGAATTAATGATGGAGAGAAGGTAAAAGTATATAATGAGAGAGGTAGTTTAATTTTAAAGGCTGTCCTTACTGAAAAAATCCCTCGGGGGGTTGTACACGCTTACTTTGGTTGGTGGGATGGAGTACATCAGGCCAACCTAAATAAACTCACCGGAGAATATATAAGTGATATAGGATATGGAACCGCATTTCACAATTGTTTAGTCGAAGTTCAAAAAGATTAAAAATAAAAAAATAGGGGATGTCCCCCATGTTAAGCGAGGAAATAAATGAAATTTTTAGATTTGGTTAAAGCCAGACAAAGTGTACGAGAATATCTAAGCAAAGAAGTTGAGCGGGATAAGATTGAGCGCTGTTTGGAAGCGGCGCGGCTTGCTCCCTCAGCTAATAACT
>JBAUBA010000285.1:0-1650 GCA_049676265.1 Atribacterota bacterium | reverse complement strand
TTGAACTAAATAAACTTGAATTACAGGGGAATGTAAAAGTAACTTTCAAAATCGAATAATTTCTCGTCCCGTATTTTGTATTTCTTGTCTTTAATCGGTCAATTGGTAAATTATTATAAAGGAGTTTTCGTATACCATGAAAAATTTTAAAAAATTCTATTTCAATAGTTTTCTGTTAATATTGATTATTTTTTCCCTAATTATATTTTTATCATTTAGCGTTTCGGCCCAGGAAGAAAAAAAAGAGACTGAAGAATCGGTAGTAAATATAGAGGCAGATAATGTGACTTATGATAAGAGTACTGATAAAATGATCTTTGAAGGAAATGTAATTGTTACCCAGGAAGATATTACTCTAACTGCTCAGGAAGCTGATTTTGATGTGGATAAAAAGATTGGCCAGATAAAAGGTGATATTAAATTAGTCCAGAGTGATATTACCATTACCGGTGAGACTCTTGAGGCTTTTCTTAATGATAAAAGGTATATCTTTCAAGAAAAGGTAGTATTAATTCAAGAGCGAAAAGACAAAGAAGAGAAAGAAGATAACATTACCTGGAATTGTAACAATCTGGAGATTTTTACTGATACCCAGGATTTAACCGCCACCGGAGAAGTAAAGATCTTAAAGAAAGATTACACTATTACTGCCGAGGAAGCAGTTTATAATGATAATGAACAGAAAATCACTTTAAAAGGAAAAGTAAGGATAGAAGAAGAGGCCGGCAGATGGATTACCGGAGACAAAGCCGTCTTTTATATTGACAGCGAAAGATTAGAAGCAGAAGGAAATGTCCGAAGCGGCATTAAATTAGACTAAAAGGTAAACTTTAGTGCCAGGCACTAAAGTTTACCTTTTAGAATAGAGGGGCGATTTTATGGGAACTATAAATCTAAAAAGAGCGATAATTATTTTATTGATGATAGGAATAATGGTTATAATATCAGGGTGTGCAAGGTGGCCCGATGGACCGGGACCAGAACCCGGGGAAACCGATTATCAATTAGAGATTACCGTGGAAGTTTCAGGGATAATCAATTCTAGTGACGGAATGTATTATATAGTTATGGATGCTGATGGAAATTCTGCTACTGGGCCAGGATATGATTTTTTATTTTGGGAGGATAGATTTTATTATATCAAATTAGAGGATGGATTCTTTGATTTTGCTCAAAAAGAAGAAGGCTCTCCAGAACTTTATTTAGCGGCTAGTTTAATCAGTGGAAATATGATTCAAGTAACCATAGCTTTAAGTGATTTAGAAGACCCGAATAGTATCGATATTAATGTTGTAACTACTGATTCAGATAATAACACTTATGACCATTTAGATGGTTATTTTACCATTAATGCAACCGTGCTTGGTTCTACCGGAGAGGGAGTTATTTCAGGAGGTGGTACTGGTGGAGCAGATTTTGATATAGTAAAAGCTACAGCTGTAGTTACCACTCTTTATTAAAATAATTTACTCGTCAAACCCGCTAAAAAAAATAGACAGGCGTTCCCCCTTTTCGCGAGGGCATTCCTGTCTATTTCTATCATTTCCGAAAACTATAAACTAAAAACCCGTTTTTAAATTAGCGATTATTCCTGACTGGCAGTCCGAAAGACTGGAGGACTGGTAAACCAATAAATCGGTTAACCGGTCT
>JBAUBA010000284.1:0-2801 GCA_049676265.1 Atribacterota bacterium | reverse complement strand
CAAAGACAATCTTATCCTTTGCTGCTGCGCTCAATGTCATGCTTATTAAAATTATGCTAATTAACAATATAGTTATCATTGAAAATAATTTATTTTTCATAAAATTTGTTCAATCTCCTTTTTTTGTTTTTTTACACATAAAAATCTAAATATCAAAATGTACTAATATCTCATGGACTATTCTAATAAAATAATTCATAAAAAACACTGTTTTAAATTATATGAATTTAATGACCTCCTTTTTTGCTACAATAATTATTTAATTATTGTGATTTTTATTGTTTTGTTTCGATTGGTGAATTATTTTCTTATTTATTATTTCACTATAAAACTAATCTCCTTATGTGATTGGCAAAGTTGAAGCAAATTAAATAAAGTAAGTAAATGTGTTGTTGATGATAAGTATAAGCTGTTTGAAGGCAAATTAAAGAGAATTTAACCTAAAGTTTAGTCGCTTTTAATGATGTTTGATTAATATCATTATATACTATAATAGCTGATTTCATCTAAGAAGTCAAAAAAGCGCTTACCCTCAAGTAAAGGAAACAAATGGTTCCGGCCTTAAAAAACTGACTCCCTTGCCTTCTCAATTATTTTATTCGCCGCTTAGAGCTGCCATTTCTTTTAGAGATTTTGCCAGAGAATCCTTCAAGAGAATCAAGGAATCAGCCCTATGTTTTTGACATGAAAGAACGAAATGTAATTGATCTTTATAAACTAAATATCGCACTGCAAAGCCATCTTTAATAAGAGGGCCATAACCTGCATAGCGCATCCCAAAAGAGCTACTGGTACTGGTAGAAAAGTAGTTGGCGGTCATTGCCGTGTAACCAGGAGAAGAAAATATTTTGGGGAGTGGCTTTAAGGGAAAAAGTGTTTCATGGCTTTTTTTAAGAGCAAATAAGTGTCGTTCAATTCCCTGGCCATTTTTACACTCATTGATTCGTTCAACATGTTTTAAAGAGGCAGCTCTTAAACCTTCCAGAGTCGGATTTTTAACAAAAGCCAGAGATTCCTCGGTGAAAGGCCGCATGGTTTCTGTTCTACCACCTAAAAATTGTTTTGTCATAACGGATTCATAGGCATTGAAAACTTTTTGAAAAACTTTATACTGAGCCAATTGAATGCCAATCTGGACAAAACTGTCAGGACTGACACCGAGAGTCTTAATATGTTCCTTGCCAAATTCTGTGAAGGGCAATACTTCGAAAGCAAGATTTTTATAGGCTTCCCGGCTCAGTGTCGTAGCTTCTTTTATTGCTGATGTGAGTAAATCATTGAGGGTAAAGGTGATTTCTTCCACAGGTGTTTTTTTAATAACATTTGATGAGGTTTCAAAAGTGCGCATATTCTGATAAAGGTAGGCCACAAGATGGCCTAATGTGGTGCCGTCTACCCCGGAGTGTTCATAATTTATACCAAAATCACCTGCTTCATTGAGAATAAATTGAAGAGATTTATCATACCAACGATTATAAGAATCTCCACAGAAAATATTTTTAAACATCAGCGAATCATTTTTAAATTGTTTTTCATCAATAATGAAAACCCCTAAGGCACTTTCGATATGATGAAGATTTTTTTCATTCCGGGGACTAACGTTAATAAGATGACTTCTTAAATGAGCCCACTTTCTTCTTGGGAGAGTCGTTAAAGTACCTATGGCCAACTTATTAATGGTTTTAGGGGTGTTTAAAATTGCCATGATATTTTTTTGTAAAGCAGTATAACTTAAAATATTCTTATTTTTATCAAGAACATCGAGGCGATAGTAATGGCCCTGGTGAATGATAATGACATGAGAGGTATTGGCTTCAGTGAGATGAAAATCCTTTATTTTTCCGGGAATTCTTGTGGTACTAAAAAGAGTTTTATACTGGGACATGCACAGGGGTTGTTTCTTTTGGTAATCAATATCCAAAGACTCAGTTAATATAAGGTTATTAAATTCAAAAAGTGTAATAATGAGACTTGTGAGGAATTCAGGTAACGATAAATATTTAATCTGAGGGTTTTTATCGATAACAAAAGTCACATTACTGTCTGTTGGTAAAGGTGAGGGATTACAAAGATACGATTCAGACCAAAAAGGTTCTAACCAATTGTTTAATTTAGGGTCTTGGGATAAATCTCTTAAGTGATTCTGAAGGATTGGCCCCACGCCCCCGGCGGATTGAAAATGATTGATAGCATCCCGGGTCAATTCGATTTCATTCTCTGAAAGCATAAATTTACTCCAATTCATGAGTTTTTGGCATGTTTTATCGAGAGCGGGAAGTGGTAATTTTGAGAGACTTTTCTGGTAAAAATACATGTTCATTGCTTTACCTCCAAATAAAATTAGGGATAGTGTCTACTGGGTATTCAATTGATAGCAATTCAAATTTCACACTATTTATTAAAATACGACATTTATTTCAAAAAACCTTTTTTTTAAAAAATATTTTAATAAATTTGCTAAAAAGACAAGGGAGCTTTGGGGTCAGGTCTTGAAATATCACTTTTCCTCTTCCCCTCAATTTTTTAATATCAAGAAAGATCATTTGTATAGTATTTCTTCTGGAAGTGATGTAATAAATTGCTCCTTAAAATTATATCCGTAATGGCCTGGTCATGCTGCAAAGATAGTATAGCTTTTGTTATATTTCAAGACCTAACCCTCTATGCTTCCATTATTCAATCATTAAAACTGAATCTTAATTGGGGATTCTCTTTTTGAACTAATTTCAGCACTATTTTTACAAATTCCTCTGCTGTTTTCAAAGTATTTTCTCTTCATCCCCTATTAAAAATATTTTCTT
>JBAUBA010000283.1:0-2728 GCA_049676265.1 Atribacterota bacterium | reverse complement strand
AAAACTGGTAACCGTGGGTGAGATTCCCGCTTCTTTTGTAGCGGAAAAAACTCAAGGAGAGTTCTCTCAGTCTATCCCGGTAGTGGTAAACAAACTGGTCACGGAAGATTATGATTTAATTGTTGCCCTAAGTGGGACCCTGCCTCATGAAGCAGCCGGTTATGCGGGAGGACTAAAGGTCTTTTTCCCGGGAATTTCCGGCCCGGAAGTGATAGATTTACTCCACTGGGCAGCGGTGCTCATAGGGATTCCTCAGATTATCGGCACCGTTGATAACTCTGCTCGGGAAGTTATAAATAAAGGGTCTTCTTATATATTTAATAAAATAAAAGCACTCACAATTTCTTTCAATATGGTTTTTGAGGAAACAGGACATCAGGTAATACCAAAAGGTCTATATGTAGGTGAGGGGTTCGATGGTTTTATCGCGGCTTATAAACAAGCAACAAAAGCGAGCTCCCAACTCCATGTAATTTATTTAGATAAACCTCTAAAGTGTGCTGTCCAGGTTATTAATAAAAGTTATGATGAGATTTGGACTGCCGGAAAAGGTTCTTATAAACTGCAGAGTCCCGGAGTAATGGCCCCGGGCGGGGAGATTATTATTTATGCCCCACATATTAATTGTTTTCATTCCCGACCGGAGATGGACATTGTCTTAAGACAGATAGGTTATCATTGCAAAGATTATGTAAAGAAATATTTAGAATCAAATCCTGAGTTTAGTAAAAATATTGCTGCTCATGTAATAAATGTTAGAGGAGCGGGAAGCTTTAATGTTAATTCCGGGAAAGAAGAGTTTAATTTTAAAGTCACTTTGGCTACCGGAATTTCTAAAGATATTTGTGAATCAGTAGGATTGGGTTATCGGAATCCCGATTCAATTCGTATGGGGGATTTTATTGGTTCAGAAAAACTCTGGATTGAAAATGGTGGGAAATATCTTTTCAAAATAAATTAGTTATGATGGTATAGGAATTTCCTTTTTCTGTAGTGGTTCGATTCATCGAACCCGCAATGAAAACGTGTTGGATAAATCCAGCACTTACTTTAAAAGTAATACTTTATACGAAAAAAGTTTTGAGTTTTGAACTAACGACTATTCACTATCGACTAAGTTAAAAGGAGGGAAATAAACAAATGAAAAATGTAGTTATTGCTCAATCAGGCGGCCCCACTTCGGTAATAAATAATAGTATTAAAGGAGCGATTGATGAATTAATTCTCTCTAAAAAAATTAATAAGATATACGGAGCAGAAATGGGTATTCTTGGAGTTTTAAAAGAAGAGTTGATAAACATCTCTGCCCAGGACCCCCACCAGATAGCTTTATTAGCAGAAACTCCATCTGCTGGCACAATCGGCAGCTGCCGATATAAAATAAAAAATGATGAGGATTTAGCTCGTATCATCGAGGTCTTTAAAAAACATAATGTGGGATATTTCTTTTATTGCGGAGGTGGAGACTCCATGGATACAGCTAACAAAATAAGTAAATTAGCCCAAAAAGAAAAGTTAGAGCTGATTTGTACTGGCATACCTAAAACTATTGATAATGACGTAGGAGGACCATTGCAAGCTGATGGAACGTTTGCTATATGTGATCATGATCCGGGTTATGGAAGCGTAGCTCGCAATTTAGCCATTAATATACTGGAGGCAAATGAGGAGAATAAAGCCAGCTATACCAGCGACCCTGTTTTGGTTATCGGAGTAATGGGAAGAAAGATTGGTTTTATTCCGGCTGCAGCAAGGCTGGCTGATCCCAAAAGAGAAATTCCTTTATTAATCATTCTTCCCGAATCTCTATCCAAAGATGATTATCAAAGTAACTTAGAATTTATTACCGAAAAAGTTAATGAAAAATTAAAAAAACAGGAAAGGTGTATTGTAGTTATCGGAGAAGGGGTTAACGTGGGGGATTTGGGAATACTGCGGGATAGCTTTGGACATGCTCAATTTAGCGCTTCTGAAAAGACCGTAGAGCAGGTACTTACTAATTATCTTAACGGAATAGACCGGAAAAATAGTCAGGGAAGAGCAAAAAATAGATTATTGGTTGGAGGAATAGCTCGCTCAGAAAGGCCGGGTACTCGCCAGAGGAGAGAGATTGCCTACGTATCTGAAATTGATAGGGATGAGGCCTATCAGGTGGGAGTATATGCCGCCAAAATTGCTTTATCGGGGAAAAATGGTTTTATGTCGACTATTTTAAGAAATCCTGATTTACCTTATAAAGTAAATTATGATAAAATAATTCTAGATACGGTAGCTAATTCAGAAAGGGAATTCCCTAAAAAATGGATTGCCTCCAATAGGGTAGATGTAGCCGATGAATTTATAAATTGGGCTTTGCCTTTAATTGGAGGGCCGCTACCGCGATTTGCGAAATTTAAAGAGATATATATTGCTAAAAAATGTGAAGAATATGTTCCCGTAGAGGATAGAAAGTAAAATTAGTATATAGTATTTCGTATATAGTATATAGTGAAGAGAGAGAAGAAATCGGATATTGAGAAATAGTTAGCTGGTTACCTGGTTAGTTAGTTGAAGATTTAATATCAAACTAGCTAACTAACAAAATTAATAAATGAATTAATATATTATTTAAAAAAGTAATTTTAAATTCAGTTTTACTCATCGCTTATTTTTTTTCTTATTACTCATTACTTATTACTTATCAATTGTATTAGGAAAGGAGACGAAATAATGGCTTTACCAAGACTTA
>JBAUBA010000282.1:0-1845 GCA_049676265.1 Atribacterota bacterium | reverse complement strand
TTATTATTTATCCAAATGGGTAAAAAAATCTAAAGACCAGTCAACCGTATATTATGACCGCCAGGGAAAACCTTTAAATTTGAATCAGGGGAATATATGGATTCATTTGGTAACAGAGGAAACTGGTGTGTGGTTTAAATAAAGAAGGTGAAAATACTGTGAAAGAAGAATTTAAAAAATTAATTAAAGAAGCAGAAAAGGCCAGAAAAAGGGCCTATACTCCTTATTCTAAATTCAAAGTGGGAGCTGCTGTTCTCTGCGATGATGGCAAAATATTTACCGGCTGCAATATTGAGAACGCATCTTTTGGTTTGGCCCTATGCGCAGAAAGAGTGGCTATTTTTAAAGCTGTTTCAGAGGGCTCAACTAAATTTGAAGCTATAGCTGTTATTGGTGATACAGATAAACCCTGTTCTCCCTGTGGCGCCTGCCGGCAAGTGATGTCAGAATTTGGTGAAGATATCCCCTTGATTATGGCGAATTTAAAGGGAGATGTTAAGATTAAAAAAATAAAAGAATTGCTTCCTGAGGCATTTGGTAAAAACGATCTTTTATAGCGGAGATTATCTTATAGTATGTTGTATAAAACAGAAGGTATAGTCCTAAAAAGCATGGAATATCAAGAAGCTGATAAAATTGTTACTATATTCACCAAAGATTACGGTAAGATTACGGCCATTGCCAAAGGAGTCCGAAAGATAAAAAGTAAATTCGGAAGTAGTTTGGAAATATTAACTCACTCTATCTTTTTGTTTTATAAAGGAAGAAATATTGATATTGTCAGTCAGACCGAAATATTAGAATCTTTTTTCTCAACAAGCAAAGAAGTTATTAAATTTGCTTTTGCCGCCAATTGTGTGGAGGTAGTTAATAAATTAACCGAAGAGCGGGAAATAAATATTGATCTGTTTAATTTACTAAAAGAGGTTTTACATTATTTGAGGGAATCTAATGATCCAAAATTATTAACCTTATCTTTCAAATGGCAAACTATGTCAATTTTAGGATATAGACCCTCTCTTAATCATTGTTGTAGATGCAATAAAAGTGTAGAGGACCAAAAAGAGATGCATTTTAATATAAAAGAAGGTGGACTGGTATGCAATCATTGTATAGCTGAAGATAAAGAAGGGCCTATTAATGTCTCTCTTTATTTTGTGAAACTATTGAGAAAAATACTAATTACCCATTTATCTACTATTTCAAACGCTACCATTCCTGATAATAAGATGAAAGAGTTAGAGAAGATAACTAATGTATATATAGGTTATCATTCGGAGAAAAGTTTTAAAACAGATGAATTTTTGAAATCTCTTTAACTGTTTAGTTGTTAATGAATAGTATAGAACTAGCGTAGAGCGTACAGCGTTTAGCGTATAGTAAGGAAAGAAAAAGACAGAATTTAGAAGAAAAAACATAATTTAAAATATTTAAAAACGATTCAGGTATTTAGAATCCTGGAGTCAAGAGTTGGAAACCTCACCCTAGCCCTCTCCCTCCAAGGGGAGAGGGGATATGATTAGATATTTTCAGATTTTTCCTATAGGGGTCGGATTTATCCGACTCGTTTTATTTTAGTAATTTTAAGAGCGGATTCGATAAATCGAACCCCTACCTTAATTCAAAGACAGGCGGGCCTGCTCTCTTATTTTCTTAACCAGCTAACCAAGTAACCAACTAACTTTCTAACCAACTTCTTATGCAATACGCAATACGCGATACGCGATACGAGATAAGTCGTTGACAATTAAGGCCGATTTTGATATATTAACTAAGAAAATACACTCCCTCTCTTTAACAGACAAAGGGTTTTCAGAAAATCTCTGTGAGAGGAAATTTTATTTA
>JBAUBA010000281.1:0-3920 GCA_049676265.1 Atribacterota bacterium | reverse complement strand
TCATTGACGTACTTAAAGAAGCAAAACATATTTTTATTTTTGGTCCGGGTGAAGCAAAAATTGAATTAAAGAAAAGGATAGAAAAAAATAATATTCTTATAAATAAGATTTCCGGCATTGAAGCAAGTGATAAGTTGACTGAACCGCAAATTATCGCAAAAGTAAAAAAATATTTTAATAAAAAATAAAAAAGGAAAAGAGGAGATGGCTCTCAACATTTAAAGACACTTCTTTTTTGCGTAAATTAACGGGTTCAGGCTTCACGAGTTCACAAAATCTATAATATAGAAATGTGAATTTATGAAACCTGAACCTTTATTCACAATAAAAAATTAAAAGACCTGGTTATGCAAATAAAATTATTTATCTTCTTTGCTTTTTTTGGGTTATGATAAGATAAATATTCCAATGACATACGGCAGTAAAACCAATAACGCCATGAGAGGATGTCCGGGCTGAGCTGCATTGCGTCTGTCCCAGTTAAATAGATAGATTGCCAATCCAAAAGCCAACACTCCGCTCGCCAACAGGATAATAAGTGACCCTATTGGATTAAAATCGGCAGTTAGATTTTGAGCCAGTCCTCGAAAAGCATTCATAGCATGGGTAGCCGGTAAGAGAAGAGCGATTTTACTGATTGCTCCCGGTAACATGCTGAAGGGCAGCATCATTCCACCCAAAATCATCGAAGGGATGAAAACCAACTGCGACCACAACACTGTCATACGCGAACTGGTGGAAATCACTCCAATCAGCACACTTAATCCGGCACAGGCACAAGCAGTCAGCATGAACGTCAATATAAAATAAAGCCAATTGACCGGCAACGGAGCATTAAAGAACAAGGGAGCTGTAGTGACAATGATCATAGTCACTACTGAAGAATGTATGATAGTGGTTAATGCCGGAATGACCAGAATCGATAAAGCCGGCACACCATTAATCTTATAGTTGCGAAAAATACCAGCCTCACGGGCCGTTACTAATGGGTCGGGCAATCCTAGTATTGTCGCAGCAAGGACAGCAAAAATAGACATGGCAGGGATCATTGTCTCTCGAAAAAGGGGATTGATACCAGTCATAATCAGACCCATCATTGCATAAAAGCCCAGGGGGAAAAGATAGTTCATTAACAGCAAGGTCTTATTTCGAATCCCGGTACGAAACTCGAACAAAAAGTGATTAATAAATGCGTTCATTGGATACCTCCCGTAGTTGTAATTTCCAAAAAGCGATCTTCCAGAGAAGGCCGTTCTACACGCAAATCGACCAGCAAGTCTTCCCGGGTTTTTATATGGGTTATAATGGCTGAAACAGTAGGCCCGATATCAGTGCTATAGTAAATAACGTACTCTTCTTTGGATATACGCCTACTCACTGCCGGAAATTTGAGTTCAGGGTCAGAAAGACTATCGCCTTTTGTACGAACAGAGATCTTGGTAAAACCCGCTCCGGTAGCGGTTAGCTCAAGCGGGGTACCGGTAGTCGCAATTTTACCGCGCAGTAAAATTGCCAGTCGGTTTGCCATTTCGTTCGCTTCTGCCATATCATGCGTAGCGAGGATGATCGTAGTTCCGGAAGATTGCAGCTCACGCATTAGATTATGTAATTCGATACGTGAGGCAACATCAAGACCGGCAGTAGGTTCATCCAAAAATACTACAGAAGGTTTGTGGGCAACTGCCAGAGCAAGCCCCAGACGTCTCTGTTGGCCGGCAGATAGCTGATAATACTGTTCTCTCCTTTTCTCTTTAAGACCAAAACGGTCCAGTAAATCATAGCGAGGCAGCACAGCATGATAAGAACAGAAAAACTTCATCGCTTCATCAGGAGTAATACTATCCGGCAAACCTGAAGTCTGTAATTGTACACCAATCAGGTTATGCAGTTTTCTTGACTGGTAAGCAGGATCAATATCCATAATTCGCAATGAGCCGCCATCGGGGATACGTAGTCCCTCCAAACTCTCCAGCGTACTCGTTTTTCCCGCTCCATTAGGCCCTAAAAGACCAAATATTTCACCTCGGTGCACTTCAAAACTGATACCATCCACGGCAACAAAATCACCGTAAACCTTACGAAAATCTATGACTTGAATTACCGTATCATTCATATAATATTTCTCCTTTATAAAATTCTTTAGGCAATTATCCCTCTTTTCATCTCAATTAAGTATAGCAAAAGTTTGTTTCTAAATATATACCCTATCCTGAAAAATATTTATGTAAAGTTTACACTACACAATAAGGATAAAATAAATAAGTCTTCGTCCCTATTAGTTCTTAACATATTATTGATTTGCTTAAAGATGCAAAACGTCTTTTTATTTTTGGTCCTGGTGAAGTAAAACCGGCCCGTCGTATTGCGGGAGAAGATAGTGCACCCGCTCCTTTTTAAAGAGCTGCAGTGCGGGGGTATAATTGGCAACAATCTGCTGCGGCGTGAGCCCTTCTTCCAGGTATTGGCCAATCTTATCGGTCCCCATTACTTTGTCAAACATAACAACATCATCCGGTGTGCTCTTGGGAACCTTAAAGTCTCCCAGCATAAAGGCGTAGGCCAGGACATAAATACCGGTCTTTGCCGGGTTAAAGCTATAGGGGTCTCGGATTTCCAAGCGAACACCCCCTGCCGTTCCCCGTACTTCAGGGGTAAAGAGCACTCCGGGCAATCCCGCTCCGTTGAGCATTTCGGCAAAGCGGACAGCATCAAGGCCTTTTCCGCCAACCCAGTTGAATTTCTCCGCCTGAAAAACACCTGTCCCCCCTCCTAACCCCGTCACCATGTAGCCATAAACGGAATTAATGTCGGGAATATTAGGAGAAGTCTGCACAAAAGGTAAGCCGGTATCAAGAAAAACCATCACCCGATGGTAACTTTCCATGGGAACAACGGTCAGATCAGCCCAGATGTGGCGGTTAAAAAAAAGGGCTAGTTCCCCAGCAGTCATACCGTGTGCCATGGGCAGGTTGTCTACTCCCATAAAGGATTTAAAAGGGTCTTCCAGAACAGGTCCTTCCACAATCATCCCTCCCAGAGGGTTGGGACGGTCAAGAACGATGAGCGGCTTGTTGTACTTCTTCGCCGCAACCAGGCAGTACTGCAGAGTGGACATATAAGTGTAAGTACGGGCACCGATATCCTGGATATCAAAGAGGAGTACGTCTATTCCCTTTAACATCATCTGCGTAGGCATCCTGGTAGCGCCATAGAGACTGTAAACAGGAATGCCAAGCTTTGGATGCACATAGGACACCACCCACGCGCCGGCCCTATCAATCCCGTCAATACCATGCTCCGGGGCATAAAGAGCAGTCAGTTTCGTACCTTCGGTGGCAGCCAATATATCAATAAAGCTCATCCCTCTGCTATCTACGCCTGTTTGATTGGTGACCAATCCCACCTTCTTGCCCTCGATAAGGTGAAAGTAGCTCTCCAGTAAAACCTCATTGCCCAGTTTTATTGCCGCTCTTGAATTGCGTGTCTGTGTAGCTATCGGTTCAGTTACCTGGGCTGCTCCGACATTCAGGGAAAAGAAAAATAAAATGATAATAGATAGAAATAATAAATGAGAGAAAAAGAGTTTCTTTCGCATTTTTGCATTACCTTTCTTTATGTGGGTTTATTGAGAATAATTCAGGGGTCTAGAATTCAAATTAAGGATTATATTTATATAGGATAATATGAAAGATGAGGATAAGTCAATGACTTTTTTATGTTAAAAAGTAAGGTTTTCGAAGTTTTTCATTCATAAAGGAAATTGTTTAAATTAATTTCATGTGAAAACAGTGAAGTCTGTTCTCATAATTTCATAAAAATCAAAATTAAAATAGAATGAAAATGTGAATTTATGAAGGCTTACCCTGGGATTTCTATTTTCTAAATATATACTTTACCATTCTTAAAAATTATTTTTCTTT
>JBAUBA010000280.1:0-4670 GCA_049676265.1 Atribacterota bacterium | reverse complement strand
CATCATGATAAGAGGCATTAATCAGCAGAATATCTTCTCCGTTGATGAAGATGATGAAAAATTTATTGCCATTCTCGCTAAATACCATAAAAAAAGTGAATATGAAATCTATGCCTACTGCTTAATGGGCAACCATGCTCACTTATTAATCAAGGAAGGAAGAGAAGCTCTCCCTCATGCCATGAAGAGAATAGGGACCAGCTATGTCTCCTGGTTCAACTGGCAGTATCACCGAAAAGGACACCTATTCCAGGACAGATACAAGAGTGAACCGGTGGAAGATGATGCCTATTTCCTCTCTGTGTTGAGATACATCCACCAAAATCCCCTAAAAGCAGGATTGACCGATGATATTGCCTCCTATCAATGGAGTAGTTATAATGAATATATTAACCAACCAAAGACAGTCAATATCGAATTTGCCCTTAAAATGTTTCACCAAGAAAGGGATAAAGCGATCGAAAGATTTGAACGGTTTAATCAAGAACCAAACAATGATCAATGTCTTGAGATGCCCACAAAAAGAGAGACTCTATCCGATAAAGAGATAAGGCATTTAGTATTAAGTAAATATCATATAGAATTAGTCACCCTGCAAAATGCTCCTACAATAACACAAGACAAGGTTTTAAAATATCTAAAAGAACTGGATGGCTGCTCGTTAAGGCAGGTGGCCAGATTAACTGGATTTACGGTCAATAAGATCTTTAAAGTAAAAAACAGAAAACCGTCCCTTTGTTTTTTTAAAATTACTGGAATTATTGATTTAGTACAACGGTTCTTTGTCACATAAAGGAGGATGTATAATCATGAAGGTCATTGCGATAAATGGCAGCCCTCGAATGGAAAAGGGGTATACCGCTTTAATCCTTACTCCCTTCATCCAGGGAATGATAGATGCCGGAGCCGAGGTCAAGCTATTCTACACTAGACGTCTTAAAGTAAACCCCTGCACTTGTGGCCAGATGTACTGCTGGTATAAGAAACCCGGAGAATGTTGCATCCAGGATGATATGCAGGTGCTCTATCCTCAACTTAGAGAGGCAGATATCCTTATATTAGCCACGCCGGTTTATATCCCACTACCAGGCGAGATGCAGAATTTCATCAACCGGCTTTGCCCTTTAATTGATCCTACCTTAGAGAATCGCGAGGGACGTACACGAGCCAGATTTCGTAAACAGGTTAAGATCCGGAAAATCCTGCTCCTATCTACCGGTGGATGGTGGGAGAAAGCGAACTTTGAAACAGTACTGCACATTACCGAGGAGCTGGCTAAAAATGCGAGTGTGGAATTCGCCGGTGCAGTGCTCAGACCCCACGCCTTCTTGATGAAGGAGAAGGGCAAATTGACCAAAGATGGGGAAGCCGTACTGAATGCGGTAAGAAGAGCAGGCTACGAGCTGGTCAAAGAGGGTGGAATGAATAAAGAAACCCTTGATGCGATAAGCCGCCCGCTCATATCCGAGGAGGGGCTCAGGCGCCGGTATAACGATGAGTTGGGTCAGAAAAAGGGGTAAGATACTGTCTTAACTAGGTGAAATACAGTGCATAAAAGAGAGGATAGTGCATCTTAGAATTTGAATAATTCTCAAAAGAGTCCTTAAAAAAGAGGGGAGTTTTCACCCAGTCTGCCCTACCCGGCTTGCCCCGGTAAGCGTTGAAATTGGCAGAATGTATTATTGTGATGATATGATCATAAAAGAGATACGACCAAAAACTATTCTATCTATATCGAAGGTTTATAAATACGTTATAAATCCTTACATAGGCTGCCAACACAGTTGCTCATACTGCTATGCTCGTTTTATGAAAAGATTTACCGGACACCGTGAACCCTGGGGTCAATTTGTTGACGTAAAGGTCAATGCGCCCGAATTATTAAAAACAGAAATCATCAAGAAAAAACCTGGAAAGGTTTGGATAAGTGGCGTATGTGATCCATACCAGCCGCTGGAGGCAAAATATAAACTTACCCGTCAGTGTTTGGCCATACTTGCAGAAAATAATTGGCCGGTTGTGGTGCAAACAAAATCGCCTCTGGTCCTGCGAGATATGGATATTCTAAAAAAGGGAAAAGATTTTGAAGTTGGTCTTAGTATCGGAACGGCTAATGATGGGATCAGAAAATTATTTGAGCCCGATGCTCCTGCCATAAAGGATAGAGTGATGGCGCTTGATGAATTACATCGGGCTGGTATACGGACTTATGCCATGATTGCTCCAATGCTTCCGGGGGCAGAAGATCTTGCGGAAACTCTTGGGGAAAAAGTTGACTATGTAATCATCGATCGAATGAACTATCGATATGCCGATTGGGTTTACCGAAAGTATAGACTGAAGGATAAAATGACTGATGATTTTTTTTATCAAACAAGACAAAAACTTTTCTTAACATTCGGTAAATTGGGAATTAATTGTTAAAGGATAAATTGATAGTAGATTTAGCAGAAAATACACAAAAGATTAATTCTTGCAATACCACATTATTTTCTTAGATAATCACTTTTTACTTTTAAATTAGATAAAAGGGAAGACTCCGTAAAAGGGAAAATTAAACCATAGAAAAATAGGAATATCACCATTTTACTAAGGATGAGTTTAAATATAGGACATATAATGCCTTATGTATGATTTTGCTTTTCTATAGAAAATTAGAAGGGGAATAGGAGGAAACTTACATGAAAATAGTACCGCTTCCAACGCAGGCTGATGCTAAATCGCCTGCGGGTGGGGATATTCGTTTCCTCATAGATGGCGAAACTGGCAACATGATCCACAGTACTGTTCCACCACATCAAATAAATAAAGCGACTGTTCATGCAACTGTTCACGAATTCTGGTATGTGCTGGAGGGACATGGTGAGATTTGGAAAGACAATGGTTTGGAGAGTTGTGTCACTGTTCTTGTTCCAGGTACTTCGCTCGATATTCCAGCAGGAACAGCCTTTCAATACCGAAATGTATCAATCTCAGATTTGAAGTTTATTTGCATTGCTATGCCGCCCTGGCCAGGTAAGTCAGAGGCCGCGTATGTCGATGGTAAGTGGCAGCCAACAATTTGATAGCGGTACAACGAAAATCAACGGGGTTAGGTCTTGAAATATAAGAAATTCAGACCTCTGGAAAAAGAGCAAGAAAGGTTCAAGGAAATACTAAAATTAAAGCTTTTAATTAAAATATGAACGAATATACCAGAATTATTAGAAAAATATTTGACTCGCAAGGCAAGGATGGATGTTGGAAAATGCTCCCGGAATCTGACCGGCATTATCCTACTTACCTTCATTATGTTCCGAACTTTAAAGCAACCTTATGGACATTAATACTGCTTGCAGATATGGGCTATGATAAGAAGGATAAGAGAATTTGCCAACCATTAAAAACTATCCAGGATCATTTTTATGATTCAGAAGCGCACATCTATTCATTAAAAAAAGATCATTTTCCAATTCCCTGCCTGAATGGAAATATGATTTACCTGGAGAGCCATTTTACGGGTTCAATAAGTGAAAAAAGTTTAAACGCTATTGAATTTTTCTCTAAATATCAGAGGTTTGATGACGGCGATTATATCACTGAAAAAAATGAGTATTGCATCAATACAAATTGTTATGGTAAACATAGTTGTTATTGGGGAATTGTAAAATTGCTTAAAGGACTATCATTTATTCCTGCAAAATTAAGAAACCGGTCAGCAAATCATTTATTAGATAAATGTATCAATTTTGTATTATTGCATCATGTCTGCTTTAGTTCGCACCACAAAAATAAAATAATGATTAAAGACATGGATCAATTAACATTTCCCAATATGTATAAGAGCGATTTTCTGGAAATTCTCTGGCTGTTAAAAAGGGAAAATGTCAAATCAGAAAAGCTTAAGCCAGCAATTAATTTATTAAAGTCAAAATGCATTCCCGATGGAGACTGGAATTTAGAAAAAAAGGTCAACAATATGGTAGCAAGTATCGGTAAGATTAACCAGCCAAATCATTTTGTTACCAAAAGAGCAAAGGAAGTGCGGGGTTTTTACAATTTATAAGGTAGAAAAAATTATGATTAAAAACATACGAGAAGAATTCAAAAAATTAAGCAATCAGGAACATGCTGCACGCCTACAAAAGTACTTCAAAACCGGAAAAGGTGAATATGGTGAAGGTGATAAATTTTTAGGCCTTCGAGTTCCTGTCATAAGAAAAATAGCAAAAAAATATAGCACCATATCTATAAGCGAAGCCTCTGAATTCCTCAAATCACCATTTCATGAAGAACGCTTATTTGCTCTTTTCATATTAATAGATCTTTTTAGAAGAGCGGATGAGGAAGATAAAAAGAAAATATATGACCTATATCTAAAAAACACGAATTATATTAACAACTGGGATTTAGTTGATGCTTCTGCCGGGCGTATTGTCGGTGCCTATTTATTCACGCGTGATAAAAAACCGATTTATGACTTAGCCAAGTCGAAAAACTTATGGGAACGCAGAATAGCAATGATGGCTACATCATATTTTATAGTGCATAATGAATTTGCTGATACATGGAAGATCGCGGAAATACTGTTAAACGATAAAGAGGATCTTATTCATAAGGCTGTTGGCTGGATGCTTAGGGAAATTGGCAAAAGAGATTTTGAATTAGAAGAGAACTTTCTAAGAAAGCAC
>JBAUBA010000279.1:0-2152 GCA_049676265.1 Atribacterota bacterium | reverse complement strand
TTTACTGTCTTTAAATCTTCTCTTACAAAAAGGGCAATTCTTTCCATTTTATTCCTAAATTCCTCAGTGTTTATTTTTATTTCGGTTTTAAAAGAATCTGGAACTATCTGCTTATAATCAGGAAATTGCCCTTCTATTAACCGGGAATATATTCTTATACTGTTTTTCTGACCATCAGGAAATAAAATAAACATTATCTGTTTTTCCCCAAATCTGACTTCCACAAATACTTCCTCATTATCTAAAAGAAGTCTGGATAATTCTGATAAAGCCCGATAAGGAATTATAACTTCTATTTCTTCATCTGTTGTTATTTTTTCTATATTTATTGGTTTGATATTTTTAAGAGATAATCTATGGCTATCAGTAGTAACTACCTCAATCTTATTATTTATTATTTTAAATAGAGCTCCATTTAAAAAAGTTTTACTTTCGTCGCGTGAGGTGGAAAATATAACCTGTTGAATAGTCTCTTTAAATAATTTTTGATTTAATTTAATTTTAGCCCTCATTTTTATTTCTGGAAAATTAGAGAATTCTTCTGCGGAAAAACCTAAAATTTTATAATTAGAGTTATTTTCTTTAACAGTAGTTATATTATTCTCTGTGCATTCTATCTCTATTTTTCCTTCGGGAAACTTTTTAATTAATTCACTTATTATTCTACTGGGAATAACTGTAGAACCGGTCTCAATAACCTGGGCTGGTATATAACAATCTATCCCAATTTCTAAGTCAGTAGCAAATAGATGGACTTTATTGTCTTCGTTCGCTTCAAAAAGTATTCCGTTGTAGATTGGTAATCCAATTCTACCGGATATTCCTTTTTGTACTGTTTGAATTCCATGTAATAAACTTTCTTGAGAACAGATAATTTTCATATTCTTACTCCTTTACTCTAAATAATTAAATAAAAATATAGTAGTATTATTAGTAGAACTGTTAAAACTGGGGAAAGAAAAAATAAACTTAATATTTTATTATAAATATCCTGTGGATAAAATCAGGGATAAAAAATTTAAATATTAACAAATTCCCCATTTTTTATTTTTAACTAAAAAAAATATTTAACAACTAGAAGTTTTAAACATATTATTAGAAGGTTATTAACAATTAATCTTTTTTAATATTTAAAGTTAAATTATCTATAATAATTTTAAAACTCTTGTCTTTTTCAATTTTATCTTTAATTTTATTATAAGAATGAATAATGGTGGTATGGTCTCTTCTACCAAAAGACCCTCCGATTGAAATTAAAGATAGATCGGTTAATTCCCGGGAGAGATAAACAGCTACCTGCCTGGCTAAAACAACATCTTTAGTCCTTTTTTTAGATAACATAAAATTAACTTTAATATTATAATAATCCGAGACCGTTTTTTGAATTTGACCAATAGAAACCTTTTTATTTTCTAAAGGAATAATATCTTTTAGTATATCCTGGGCCAAAGAAACAGATAATTCCTTTTTGGTGAAAGTAGAAAAAGCAACTAATTTAGTTAAAGCTCCTTCTAATTGTCTAATATTATAAGTAATATTCTCGGCAATAAAATTAATTACTTCGGAAGGCACATTTAAATTTTCTGATTGGGCTTTTTTTCTCAAAATGGCAATACGGGTTTCTAAATCGGGAGGCTGGATGTCAGTTATTAATCCCCATTCAAAGCGAGAAATTAAGCGATTTTCTAAGGTGGGAATATCTTTTGGGGGACTGTCACTGGTAATTACTATCTGTTTATTAGAATCATATAAAGTATTAAAGGTATGAAAAAATTCTTCTTGCGTCCTTTCTTTCCCGGCCAAAAATTGTATATCATCAATTAATAAAACATCTACACTGCGGTAAGTATCACGAAAGGCGACAGTGCGGTCATCTCTTATAGAATCAATCATCTCGTTAGTGAATTTTTCTGAAGAGATATACAAAACTTTGGCTTTGACGTTTTGTTGTGTAATATGTCTACCAATAGCCTGCATTAAATGAGTTTTGCCCAGCCCTACTCCTCCGTATACAAATAAAGGGTTGTAAGATTTAGAGGGAGATTGAGCTACAGCAAGGCAGGCAGCGTGGGCAAAGCGGTTACCGTTTCCCACAACGAAATTATCAAAAGTGTATTTTGGAGTTAAAGTAAGTTTATTGTTTTTCAAAAAA
>JBAUBA010000278.1:0-8482 GCA_049676265.1 Atribacterota bacterium | reverse complement strand
TAAATTATCCCACAAATTAGATGTTGATAATAGCGGGATTGTTCAAATTTCAGGACTTTCCATATCGGTTCCAAAAATCTACAAAGCCAGAAAATTTACCTGCAAATCTTTAAAAGGAAGGGGCTCTTACAGTGGAATAAGGATTATTTATGCGTATTTTAAAGATGATGACCGAATAGAGTTGGTCGAAATGTATTTTAAGGGAGATAAAGAAAACGAAGATCGACAAAGGATTCTAAAATACTACTCAGATGAAAAATATAAAATTTAACCAATATAAAGTGATTTAACCATAAATCTCTTTGGTTTTTACTAAAGAGTTTTTTTATTGCTTAAGGTTTTTTTAAAAAAAGAATGTCATTTCCACTTCTCTAAATGCCATTCCCACGAAACCTGTCCTCGACCTGATCAGGGAGTGGAAATCTATCTTTCCCCTACCATCCAGAAACTAAAAACTTTTCTTTCAAAAAGAAGGGTTTTATAAACCTTTTATCGTATTAATATCAAGGTGCAGAAAAATTGCAAAAGACTAATTCCTTTAACCGCTGGTGGCGATTCAATAAGATGAATATATATTCCTAAAATATGACAAACGAAATGTCCCCTTGACATTCCTGTGGATATAATTATGGAATTTATTGGAGCTTTGATAATTATAAGACCTCTATCGAATCCTCATTATTCTTGCCCGGGTTTATATTTTAGTAAGTCTAAAGCCTTTCTTATATAAGGAACCTTCGTCCAAAAACTTTATAAAATATCCTAAATAAATAATAATATTTAATTTTGACAAACAGTTAAAAATAGTATATTCTTTTTTTAAGAATGGTGAAGGAAAAATTACAAATATAAGTCAATAAGTAAAAAAATAACCTTAAAAGGATTTTTATTGTAGGAAAAACTACATAAATAAAGGTGAAGTAAAATTATAAAGAAATTAATTGAAAAGAAAAAACCAATAATGAGTAAAAGGCAGCTTATACTTGCCAAGTACATTTTGGAGAATACTGAAGAAACTGCTTTTCTGACTTCTGCAAAATTAGGAGAAAAAGCCGGAGTGAGCGAGGCAACAGTAATTAGATTTGCTCAATTTTTAGGGTTTTCAGGATTTAAGGATATTAAAGAGAACTTACAGCAGGTAATTAAAGAGAAGATAACTCCACAAATCAAAATGAGGGAAACAGTAGAAAGAATTAAAAATAAAGAAGATGTATTTTGCAATCTATTAAGTATAGATAAGGCTGTTTTAGATGAAACGAGTCATAACTGTTCTGAAAAAAATATTAAAAGAGCAGTTGAATATTTAAAGGAGGCACGGATTATCTATATCATCGGTCTGGGTATCTCCAAAGCGATAGTGGATTTTCTGGAATTCAGGCTAAATAGATTAGGATACAATGTTATACCAATAACCGGTGGAGGAGAAGAAGTTATTGATAAGTTAATGGGTGCTTCCCGGAAAGATATTGTTGTCAGTATAGGATTTTTTAGGCCACACAAAGAAATAATAGCGGCTCTGGATATAGCTAAACAAAAAAAGATACCCGTAATTGCTATTGCAGATTCCGAGTTTTCTCCTATTGCCGTTAATGCAGATGTAGTGTTAAACGCTAAAAGAGGTCCGGCAGAATTAATGACTTCTTTAGTAGCGCCCATGTCGGTGGTAAATATTTTGGTATTAACTTTAGCCATGGAAGACAAAGAAAAGTCAATTGATTCGTTTGCCAAATTAGATAAATTAAAAAAAAGATACAATTTGTGATAATTAGAAATAATGAAAGGTAAATTCTTATGGAAATAAGTCTTTCCACTAAAATATTGTGGCAGACAAATTTAATAGAGGCTTTAAAGCTAATTAAAGAGAGAGGTTACTTTGGTGCAGAAATTTGGGAAACTCAAATCCAAAGGGATATTAAAGATTTGCCTTGGTTTAAAAAATATTTACAACAATTAGGATTAGAGATAACACTCCATTCCATAGACGATGATATAAATCTCTGCTCTACAAATAGTGAAATAAGACAGGTATCTCTTAAACAGATTGAAGATTCTATTAAATTAGCTTCTAAATTGGGTATAAAAATTATCATTGTTCATCCGGGAAGAAAAACTTCGAGTAAGGATAATCTTGATCATATTTGGGAATTGCAATTAGGTAGCTTTAGCCAATTGGTTAAAGCTGCAGAGGAGTATGATGTTTTTCTGGGAATAGAAAATATGGAGTTAAGAGCAAAGGAAATGGTTATCTTGCCTCAAGAAATAAATAAATTGGTGTCCAATCTACGAAGTAAACAAGTTGGAATTACTTTAGATTTAGCCCATATTGCAACCATGAAAAATTTTTCCGTTAAAAAATATATTTCTGAACTTAAGGAAAAAATTATTCACGTTCATTTAAGTGATTCAAACAAAACTATTACCCATCTACCTTTAGGTTGGGGTAAATTGAATTTGCCCGAGATGTTATTTGATTTACAAAAAGAATATGATAAAAATGTGGTCATTGAAGGATATGTTCCGGGTAGGGAGATTGAAGTCCTGGAAAATAATTTTAACATCTGGCAAAAAATATGGAAGAAAAAAAGGAAAAGTTAAATTGAAGATTAAATATTTTCAATATGGTGATGGCTTAAAAAAAATATGTTTTGTCGCCGGTATTCACGGTATAGAAAATACCGGCATTCAAATAGCCTTTGAGTTAATGCATTTTTTAGTGAATACCCATTTAAATGATCAAGTAGGCATTCTTCCCCTGGTTAATATTGAGGGAGTATTAAAAGAAACCAGAGAAAACCCTGTAGATAAAGAAGATATTAATTCTTCTTTTATAAACAGACCACCGGTTTCATCATCTGAAAAAATCGCCCAACATGTATGGGATATTGCAGGAGAATATGAATGGATAATAGATTTGCATTCAGCAGGTTATGCCAGTTACCTGCCGCATGTGATTGTTTATGAGGATAGAGTGATAGAAGATGTTAAATATTTTGGTTTTCCTTTTATTGTAAAACGTAAGACCGGTAAATCAGGAAAAAGTGGTACCTTACTTGCCATGGCCGCCCAAAAAGGTAAAAAATCTTGTGCTTTGGAACTGGGCGGAGGGCAAACAATTTTTGCAGATGATGTGAATGATGGTATGAAAAATATTATGAATTTTTTATACCACCTGAATTTACTCAGTGGGCATAAAAAAGAAGAACTAATTAAAACTGACTCTAATCAGATTTATCTAAATGATTGCCGTGTAATCACTAAAACGACCGAGAAAGGAATATTATTCTTTAGAAAAAGATTAGGTGATAAAGTTCAAAAAGGTGATATAGTAGCTGAATTGTTGGACATAGTTGACTTTAAAACAATTAAACTAAATGCTCCAATTTCAGGAAAGATTATTTATATCAGGACAAAAAACAATATAAATTCCGGAGAAACAGCCTTTATGATTTTATAAAAAAAGGAGGTGAAGAAACAGTTCAATAGAGTGGAAAAAGATTAAGTAAATAAATATTTGATTAATTTTTGTTTTTTAAGTAAATATTTTAATTGGGAGGAAAAAATGAAAAGATTTTGTATTTTTTTGCTAATAATAATTTTGATTTTAGGGTTTAATTTTTCAGTTTTAGCTAAAGAAAAAGTTACGCTATACACTTCTGTTCCTCAGAGCATCATCGATAATATCAAAAAAGATTTTGAACAAAAGAATCCCGATATTGATCTGGAAATCTACCGTTCCGGGACCAGCAATGTTTTGGCGAAACTATATGCTGAAAAAGAGAGTAATAATATTGTTGTTGATGTTATTTGGGTAGCTGATTTTTCTATTTATGAAAATTTAAAGGCGGAAAATATTTTATATCCTTATCTATCACCTGAAGCAGTAAATGTTCCCCAGGTCTACTATGAACCGGAAGGTTATTACTACGGAGCCCGTCTAATAAATATGGTATTAGGTTATAATACCAAGTTTATTAAGGGAGATGATATTCCGGATAGTTGGAAAGATGTTTTAGACCCCAGATTTAAAGGTAAAGTAGGTAATTCTACTCCGGAACGTTCAGGCGCTTTCTTTGTTACTGCCGGGGCTTTTGCCAATAATCCGGAATTAGGCTGGGATTATTTTGTAGAATTGGCCAAACAGAATCCGGTTCTGGATAGTAATACCGGTGCAGCTAATAAAATAGCATCCGGAGAATTGCTGATGGGTTTTGTTTTGGATTATAGTATTCGTACTATGAAAGATAAGGGTTCACCTATTGATTTTGTATGGCCGATAGAAGGAGCAGTCAGTGTTCCCAGTCCTATAGGGATAATCGCCTCAACTAAAAATTTGGAAAATGCCAAGCGATTTGTAGATTATAGTATCTCTCAGGATGGTCAAAAAGAGTTTGCCCGAAACGGGTTTATTCCTATCAGAAAAGATGTAGCTCCTCCTGCAGGTACACCAGATTTAGATGATATAAAACTTATGGAAATCGATTGGGAATGGATGAGAGAGAATTATAGTGAGATTATTCAGAAATTTAATAGTATTTTAATAGAATAAGTATTTTATTTTATAGAAAGGCAAAATAATATTTTTATTTTGCCTTTCTATAAAATGATCAGGAATTATTAAATGGACATCGGCAAAAGTAGAAGTAAAAGAAATATATCAGTTGTTTTAGCTTTGGCTGCAGTTTTGATATTGATTGTTTTAGTAGTCTATCCTTTATATAGCCTACTGCTTAGAGCTTTTATCAGTGAAGGTAAACTTTCATTACAAAATTTTCATAAGGTTTTTATAACTAAAGATATATATGTAGCATTGAGTCATAGTATTTTTGTCTCTACCATATCAACTGTTTTTGCCACAATTATTGGTGTGACTTTAGCCTGGATTGTGTCAAGAACCGACATACCTTATCGTAAGCTGATCAAGACCGGTTTAATAATGCCATTTCTAATTCCTCCGTTTATATCTGCTATCGCCTGGCTGCAGTTGATTGGACCGGCCGGTTATATCAACAGCATTTATATGGCTATTAAACAAACTTGGAATCCTCTATTTGTTATTTACGGGAAGTGGGCTATTATTTTGGTGATGAGCCTTTCAGGTTACCCTTTTGTTTATCTTACTACTCTAACCGGATTGGAAAAAATGAATCCCTCTTTAGAGGAAGCCGGGCAAATATCCGGAGCCGGCATCTTTACAGTAATGAAAGATATTACTATTCCGATGATGGCTCCTACTATTGGAGCAGGCGCTATTTTAGTCTTTGTTTCCCGTATTGCTAATTTTGGCATTCCTGCAGTGATGGGTATGTCAGCAAATTATTATGTTTTAACGACTAAAATATACAGATTAATCAGTCAAAGCTTCATAGTCAAGGATGCTCAGTCGATAGCTATTGCGATGTCAATATTTTTAATATTGATTGCAGTTTGCGGACTTTTACTGGTAAAGATTTATTTGCGGGGAAAAGAGTATATTGTTATCTCTGGCAAGAACGTCCAACCAAAATTTGTAAATCTTGGAAAGTGGCGTTATGTTATGTTTGCCATCGCCTTGTCCATGATTATTATTACGGTAGTACTTCCTATCATTGCGATATTACTAACCGCCCTTACCAAGGCTTGGGGCTTACTGCCTGTCTTCAGCAATTGGACTTTGAATAATTTTAGATATGTTTTGCTTGATTTAGACATGTCCAAACGAGCCATTAGAAATAGTTTTTTTCTCGCCATATCTGCTTCGATAATCACTACTTTTATCGGTGCAACTATTGCCTACATGGTAGTTAAAGTAAAAGTGAAAGGAAGCCAAATTTTAGATTTTATATCTTCGATTCCCTATTCAATACCGGGAACTGTATTTGCTTTGGGGATGATTCTTGCCTGGAATAAATCTATCTTTGGAAGATTTAACATCTATAATACCATCTGGATTATTTTAATCAGCTATATAGCACGTTATTTAGCATATTCGGTGCGTACTATTAGTTCTTCGCTGATGCAAATTGACAATTCTCTGGAAGAGGCCGCACGAATATCAGGCTCTACTCGAATTCAGTCTTTTAGGGATATTATTATTCCTTTGGTAAAGCCTTCTTTATTTGCCAGCTGGTTTTTAGTCTTTATGCCGGCTTTTCGAGAATTGACTATTTCAGTTTTGTTATGGAGTACCGGGAATGAAACGATAGGAGTCGCCGTTTATAATTTACAAGAAGGAGGAAATGTAACCGCTTCTTCTTCTCTGGCAATCATCATGGTGATAGTAATATTTTTGGGAAATATGATCATTAAGAAAGTAACGAAAGGTGAATTTGGTTATTAGAGGGAGGGATTAAAAATGGCTCAAGTAATTTTAAAAAATCTTACCAAAGTATTCGATAAGTTTACGGCAGTAAAAGATTTTAGTGCAACGGTTGAAGACGGTAAGTTTATTACTCTTTTAGGACCGTCCGGTTGCGGTAAAACGACTACCTTGCGGATGATTGCCGGTTTTATAGAACCAACTGTTGGTGAGATAATGATCGGGAAGGAAATTGTATATCGGTCTAAAGAATTTTTTGTTCCTCCTGAAAATAGAAATATTGGCATGGTATTTCAAAGTTATGCCGTATGGCCGCACATGAATCTATTGGATAATGTTTCTTATCCTTTGAAAATTAGAAAAATATCTAAAAAAGAGCGATATGCAAAAGCTGAACAAGTGCTGGAGCTGGTAGAATTGGAAGGAATGGGAAGACGTTATCCCCATCAATTATCCGGAGGAGAACAGCAAAGGGTAGCTCTGGCCCGTGCCCTGATCGTTGATCCCTATGTCATGTTACTTGATGAACCCCTTTCTAACCTGGATGCTAAATTACGCGAACAAATGCGTTTTGAAATAAAAGAACTTCAAAAAAAGACCAAAGTTACCATTATTTATGTCACGCATGACCAGGCAGAAGCTATGGCTATGTCGGATGAAATCATTGTTATGAATAAAGGAGAAATTCAGCAAATAGGAAAACCTGAAGAAATCTATGAGAAACCGGTCAATAAATTTGTGGCTAATTTTATTGGCTTGACTAATTTTATTCCCTGTACGATTAGTCAGGATAGAAAATATTTAATAGTAAAAGACGGGAAGGGCAGCAAGATCGAATATGTAGTCTCGGAAAAATATAAAGAAGAAGTGATGTTGTGTATTCGTCTTGACGATGTAACCCTGGGACCATCCAATAAGGGTGAATTGAATGCACAGGTTATTAGAGCAACTTATTTGGGAAGTTTAACGGATTACCTTTTACAATTAGGTGAAATTACAGTGCGAGTTCAATCAAAAGACACGGGATTTTCAAAAGGAGATAAAGTTTCACTGATTATTGACAAAGAAAAAATCATTCTTTATTAAGAGTTCAAAGAAAGTTCGACAATCTCGTCTCCCAACTATTTTTACAAGAAAGAAGGATATTTTAAATCTTATGTCGTATTGATATTAAGGTGTAAAAAAATTAAAGAAGACCAATTCTTTTACCCGCTGGCGACAATTCGATAAGGTAAATATATATTCTTGAAGTGTGACAAAGAACCGTTGTCCCCTTTGACATTTTTCAATTTCCGATTGATAATCCGATTCCTTTTGATATAGTAAAAAAAATTGTAAAGTACAGAGTAAAAGAAAATTTGGCCAAGAAGTAAAATAACTATGAATAAGCTTAAAACACTATACGTGGATAACAGAAAAGATTGGCGTGCATGGCTTGAAAATAATTTCGATAAAGAAAAAGAAATCTGGTTGGTGTATCCAAGCAAATCTTCGGGAAGACCGAGAATTGTATACAACGATGCAGTGGAAGAAGCATTATGCTTTGGTTGGATTGACAGCATTGTTAAAACTCTTGATAAAAATAGTAGCATTCAACGTTTTTCTCGCAGAAATCCTAAAAGCAGTTATTCTCAAGCTAACAAAGAAAGGATAAAATGGCTCCTGCAAGAAAATATAATACATCCTTCAATGTTGGACACAGCTAAAAGAATTCTCGAAGAGAAGTTTGTATTTCAACCGGATATTATAAGAGCCGTAAAAAATGATAAAATCACATGGAAAAATTATAATAATTTTTCTGATACATATAAAAGAATCCGTATTGCATATATTGAAGCAGCCAGAAAACGTCCTGACGAATTTAAAAAGCGACTTAAGAACTTTATTGTGAAAACAAAACAAAACAAACAGATCGGGTTTGGAGGCATAGAAAAATACTATTAGGTACTTTGAAAAATGAAATTCACTCTTAACACCTCTTTTGTTTTTTTAAAGTGTCAGAAGAACCGTCCCCTTGACATTCCTCAAATCGCACTCCCTGTGGTCGTCGACTTTGTCAACCTGCAAAACGTTATATGAAGTTGACCATACTAAAAATTAAACTTGAGAGGAAATCGCTATGACAAAAACAAATTATCAAAAGACATTTTTTCCTGTTGGGTACTTTAAGTTTCATAAAAAGCAAGT
>JBAUBA010000277.1:0-2069 GCA_049676265.1 Atribacterota bacterium | reverse complement strand
GATACGAATAATTCCCTTGAAAAGAAAAATTAAAAAAGTTATAATAATTAAAATTTGGAAATTATTGAGTAAGGTAAAAAAACAATTTCTATGGTTAATTAACTATGGATAGATAAAAAAATGAAAGGAGAAAGAGAATGGCTTTTGTAACCACTAAAGAAATGTTAAAAGATGCTCAGAAAGGAAGGTACGGTATTGGGGCATTTAATGCCAATAATATGGAGATAATTCAGGCTATAATAGAGACTGCCGAAGAAGAAAAAGCACCGGTTATATTGCAAGCTTCTCAGGGAGCTATAAAGTATGCGGGATTAGATATGATTGTAGCCATAGTTAAAGTTATGGCTGAAAAAGCAAAGATACCTGTTGCTTTACATTTAGATCATGGAACAGATTATTATCAAAATATAAAATGTTTAAGAGCAGGATTTACTTCTCTAATGTATGATGGATCGAAATTACCATTCGATGAAAATGTAGAAATGACTAAAAAAGTAGTGGAAATGGCTCACGCTTGTGATATTCCGGTAGAAGCAGAATTAGGACAGATAGGTAAGATGGGCGATAGCGATGAACCGGGGGTGGCGTTAGAGAGAGTAAAAGAGAGTATGGCTGTTCCAGAAGAAGCTGCAAAATTTGTTGAGCTAACCGGGATAGATTTTTTAGCTGCAGCTGTAGGGACAATTCATGGATGCCGTACTCCTTTTGCAAAGTTAGATATCCCTCGTATCGAGAGAATAAGAGAATTAACCGGGGTTCCTTTAGTTTTGCATGGTGCCTCCGGGGCCAATGATGAAGAAGTTAAGAAAGGCATTGCAGCAGGAATATGCAAAATTAATATTGATACACGTATCAGGATGAAATTTACAGAAAAAATGGGGGAGATAATAAGAACGAATCCGGAAGAAATAGACCCTCGTAAAATATTAGGACCAGCAAAAGATGCAGCCAAAGAAATCATAAGAGATAGAATGAGAGTCTTTGGTTGTAGCGGAAAGGCGTGATAATATGATTAAGAAAATTGGTATTTTAACCGGTGGTGGAGATTGTTGTGGATTAAATCAGGCTATTAGAGGGGCAGTCTATAGAGCCAGGGATTTTGGTTACGAGACATTCGGTATTCACGATGGGTGGAAAGGTTTAGTTGAAGGATTAGTTTCCCCTATTACTCTTAGTGATGCGGAAGAATTAGTAGATAAAGCAGGAACTTTTATAGGTTCATCTCGGACAAATCCGTACAAAATAAAAGATGGGGTTAAAAATGTTTTACGAACTATCAAAAATTATGGATTAGATGCTATTATAGCTATGGGTGGAGAAGACACTTTAGGAGTAGCTAATCGATTATTTAAAGAGGAAAAAATTAATATAGTTGGTGCCCCTAAAACAATGGATAATGACCTATCTGGTACTGATTTTACTTTTGGATTTGACAGCTCAGTAACTAGAGCAGTAGAGGCTATGAGATCTTTAGAAGATACCGGGCGTTCTCATCATCGGGTTATGATTTTAGAGGTAATGGGAAGATATGCTGGTTGGGTTGCTCTCTATACTGGAATTGCCTCTGGAGCTGATTGGATTTTAATTCCGGAATATAAAACAGACATAGACGAAATGTGCAAACAACTACAACGAGTTTATACTAGAAAAAAGTATGCTCTTGTTGTAACTTCCGAAGGAGTTACCCTCCCAGGAAGAGATGAAGAAAAAGAAGAGTTAGATCAATTCGGGCATATGATTTTAAGGGAGAGGGGAATAGGTAATCAATTAAGTAAATTAATCAGTGAAAGAACAGGGCTCGAAGCAAGACATGCCGTAATTGGACATATGCAAAGAGGAGGAATACCTACGGTTTTTGACCGTATCTTAAGCCTTAGATGTGGAATTACCGCAGTAGATTTAATTTCCCAGGAAAAATTTGGTTATATGGCTGCTCTTAAAGGTAATGAAATTATTGGAGTACCTTTAGAGAAAGCAGTAAACAAACTTAAAATAGTTGATGAGAAATGGTGGAAATTAGCTCAAGTGTTTTTTAAATAACTAAACCAGCGTAGAGCGTAGAGTTAGGA
>JBAUBA010000276.1:0-3913 GCA_049676265.1 Atribacterota bacterium | reverse complement strand
TTCATTATGACACGGACAGTGCTCGGTAGACATATTTATGCTGTTGGCGGAAATCCGGAGGCGGCTGAGTTAAGCGGTATCAGTGTAAAGAAAATAACCTATGTGGTTTTCGGTTCCATGGGCATGCTTGCCGCTTTGTCAGGCATATTATTTGCCTCCCGTTTTAAATCCGCCACAACGACAGCGGGAACTCTGTTTGAATTGGATGCAATCGCGGCGGCTTTTGTCGGCGGTGTATCACCATCCGGTGGTATCGGCAAGGTTACAGGGTCGATCATCGGTGCGTTTGTTATGATGTCACTGACCAGCGGTATGAACCTTATGGGTATTGATATATCCTACCAGTACATCGTCAGAGCCCTTGTGCTTGTGGCTGCTGTTGTATTTGATGTTGCAACCCGAAAAAGAAAAAAATCATAATTTAATTTTCTCTGAAGCTACTTCTTGTGTGGATTACTGATAGGTTCGTTTAAAAGCTAATCAAGCGAGGCCTAGTTTTTTGAAAAACCAGGCCTTTTCTACAGTACAATTCACCAATGCGGAATTCATCCAGAAATAATATTCTCCTGCTGACAGCTGGAAGTTTATTTATAAGAATTTGCTTTCACATCCTGTAATGTCTAAAAGAGTAGGGCACCTCTTCCAGGATAGATATAAATGAGAAATTCCTGAGATAAAAGAGATACTGGAGATGTTTTCCTCAGATATAGAAAGAGCATTAAAAGAATTTATTTATTACAGTAATCAATTTGGAGGAAAGAACTTTCTGGAGATGGAAGAGACTATAAAATCTAAAATAGATGAAAAAAATGTTCAGTGATATATAAATAGGTATCTGAAGTCAGAAATAATAGACAGACACCCATTTTCATTGACATCACTTCTACTTAAAAGATAGATAATCTAGATATGCTAAGAATAGCCCGAGTCGTTGTAGCGGGATACTCGCACCATACCACCAAAAGAGGAAGTTATCGGGAAAAGGTATTTTGATTATATTAAGAAAGAATCAAAAGAAGAGAAAAGGAGTTTGTAGAGGCACCTGGTAATCCCGATGAAATGAAAGGGATCAGAGAAAAGACTAGACGGGCGGGTCTCTGTTCTATCTAAAAATTTGACAGATTTGAGGAGAATAAATTATCAGTATTTTATTTAATAATTTTAAACAGATAGATAAAAAAGGCCTCTGGTCCTTAATTGTAGAAGATGGGGTTATTAAAACAATCTCCAATAAGGAGTATCTAGATAATCTTAATCAATCTTTTTCAAAAATTCATGATTTAAGAGAAAATTACTTGCTTCCATCTTTTACCGATGCTCATATGCATCTTTCTCTATATACGTTGCTTCCTTCAGCTATTGACTTAAGAAATTGCGGTTCGGTTGAAGAGTTACAAGAGATGTTAAAAAAGGGAATAAACCGGGAGATAATTATTGGCTGGGGCTTTGACCATGAAAAATTTCCGGAAGGGAGAATGCCTACTCGAATTGATTTGGACAGTATTTCTTCTGAAATCCCTATATTTATTCTTCGTTTTGATGAACATATTGGCGTTGTGAATTCTAAATTCTTAAGGTGTTTAGAGATTAACCGGAATACAAAAGAGCCGGAAGGCGGGAAAATTGGTCGGTTTTTAGATGGCCAACCGAATGGCATATTAATTGATAAGGCTCTTCCGACTGAAGGTATATTAGATAATCTCATAACAAAAGATTCTATGCTTAAAAATTTTTTAGAAGTCCAAGCAGAATTTTTCTCTAAAGGTTTAACCAGCGTAAGCGATATGGGAATTAATTTTGAAACATTGGAATTTTATCGGGAAATGGAAGAAAAGGGTTATCTAAAAATGCGGATACATACTTATCTGAATGAATCTTGCCTTAAGGATAACGAAAGAATTAAAAAAGAGATGAAAAAAAATAACCTGGGATTTGTGCAAGTTAGGGGATTAAAACTTTTCATTGACGGAAGTTTCGGTGCATCAAGCGGAGCTCTTTATGAACCCTATACTGATGATCCCGGTAATTATGGTCTTTTACGCATTAGTCCGAAGAATTTAGCAGATTTAGCTCGAAAAGCGGATGAAATGGACATGCAGTTATCCATTCATGCCATAGGGGATAAAGCTTTAACCCTTGCCCTTGATGCTTTGTCCTGTACCCGAAATAAAATTCTAAGACATCGGGTAGAACATATCCAATTGGTCAATGAAGAACATTTAGAACAAATGAAAAAACTAAAAATAATTGCTGTTATTCAACCTGTATTTGTCGGAACAGACAGTCCTTGGGCAGAGAAACGATTAGGCAAGGAAAGAATTCAACAGGCTTACCCTTTAAAAAGAGTCATAAACAAAGGCATTAGAGTGGCCGGTTCCTCCGACTGTCCAGTTACGGATGCTGATCCTTTTTTGGAACTTTATTTTTCTGTTTCTCATAAATATTTAAATGGGGAAGAAATGCCTGATTGGGTAAGAAAAGAGAGGATTGGAATAAAAGATGCATTAAAAATATTTACCGAAGATGCATCTTATGCATTACATGAGAACAAGGGAAGAATTGAAGAAGGCATGCTGGCAGATTTTATTTTGTTATCAGAAAATCCACTTCAATTGCCTATTGACCAGATTCAATCCCTTCATGTGCTGCAAACTTACGTTGGCGGTCGATTGGTTTAGAAAACCAAAGGTGTTACAAGTGTCATACAAGTATCATACAACCGTCCCCTCGACATTTAATATTGGGAGAGAATAAGTTTATTATTTTTATATATTTGGAGGTTAATTAAAATAAAGAAAAATAAACTGAGAGAAAAAATAAAAGAAGGAACTCCTACATTAGGAACTCGACTTATTAGTGTGTGGCCGGGTATGGTCGAAATCGTAGGACATACCGGACTATTTGATTATGTGGAATTTTTAGGGGAATATTCACCCCGGGATCTACATGATTTAGAAAATTATGGAAGAGCGGTAGAACTTTTTGACATGTCTTCTATGATTAAGGTAGATCAAAACAATAGGGCTTTTATTGCCCAGAGAGCCTTGGGTTCAGGAATACAAAATATTCTTTTTACCGATATTAGAACCGTAGAAGATGCCAGAGAATGTGTGCGTATTGTTTGAGCAGAAACACCTCAAACTAAGGGAATCAACGGAGCTGCTAATCGCCGGAATGTTGGGTATTATTTAGAAGCTGGTTCTTCCGAATATGTAAAAGCTATGGATGAAGCAGTCGATAATTTAGAAGAAACTCTTTCCGTAGAAGGGATAGATATGGTTCAATTTAGTCCAGGTGATTACTCTTTAAGTATAGGTTATCCAAAACAGCGTAATCATCCTAAGGTAAAAGAGGCTGAACTTAAAACCATTAAAACAGCATTAAAGAAAGGTATCCGTCCCCGTGTTGAAATAGGTTCTATTTACTATAAGCCAGAGGACATCCAAAAATACCTTGATCTGGGACTACGTGATTTTAACCTTCCCAGTGAAGGGAAAATAATCTATGAGTGGTTAAAGGAACACGGAGAAAATATAAAAAGACTAATTTTTTAACCCGTCGGCGATTCAATAAGGTAAATATATATTCTTGAAATATGACAAACGAAACTTCCCCTTGTCTTGCAATAAAGTTTTAAAACCTTGACTTGTAATTAATACGTAATATATAATAAATTACACAAAAAAATATAAATATATATCATAATTTGAAAATGTGATATTAACTTAGAAATCCTGAAAGTAAATATTTTTTTTATGAAATCGATAAAAGGAAATAATGTAATAGTTCTTAACCATAAAGACATGTCCTTTCTTTCTCAATTACTATTAGTAGAATAGAGGGATTAGTGAATATGGAACGTTACGTGGTATTGGAAAAAAAAATTTTTAATGATTTTATCTCTGAGATTGCC
>JBAUBA010000275.1:0-10650 GCA_049676265.1 Atribacterota bacterium | reverse complement strand
GTAACAAGGATATCGTATTTACTAAATACCTTATCAAAATCTTCTTTTATTAAAGTACGAACTTTCTGGGCTTTCAAATAATAAGCATCATAATAACCTGAACTCAAGGCATATGTACCCAGCATAATTCTTCTTTTTACTTCACTTCCAAAACCTTCGCTTCTGGTCTTCTGGTACATGGAGGACAGATCTTTATACTCTTCTGCTCTATAACCATATTGCACCCCATCATATCGCGCTAAGTTTGAACTTGCTTCTGCTGTAGCAATCAAGTAATAAGTAGACAATGAATATTTTGTATGTGGCAATGATACTTCTTCAACTCTTGCTCCTAATTTTTCAAATATTTTCAAAGATCTATCCAGGGCACTCTTTACTTCTGGGTCTATTCCTTCGATAAAATACTCCTTAGGAACACCAATTTTCAAATCCTTTATCCCTGCCTGACAAGGTTTCAGATAATCAGGAACTTCTAAATTTAAAGAAGTAGAATCCATATTATCATGTCCACTTATAACATTCATCACTAGAGCACAATCGGTCACATCCTTAGTGATAGGCCCTATCTGATCTAAAGACGAGGCATAGGCAACCAAACCGTATCTGGAGACCCTTCCATAAGTCGGTTTTAACCCCACCATTCCACAGAGAGATGCGGGTTGACGTATAGAGCCTCCTGTATCTGTGCCCAAAGCAACAAAGGTCTCATCTGCTGCTACTGCGGCAGATGAACCACCACTGGAACCTCCAGGTACTCTTTCTAAATCCCAAGGATTATGAGTAGGACCAAAAGCAGAATTTTCAGTAGATGAACCCATTGCAAACTCATCCATATTGGTTTTTCCGATTATTATGGCTCCTGCTTCCTTTAATTTATTAATTACCGTAGCATTATAGGGCGGGATAAAACCTTTTAATATTTTAGAGCCACAAGTAGTCTCCGTTCCTTGAGTAGCTATAATATCCTTTATAGCAACTGCTACACCAGCTAAGGAGGGAAGTTCTTCTCCGTTTTTTACTTTTACGTCTATTTCTTTAGCTTGCTTTAATGCTTCTTTTCGGTTAATAACTAAAAAGGCTTTGATCAAATTGTCTACTTTATCTATCTGATCAAAAATATCCTGCATAACTTCATGAGCAGTAATTTTCTTTTTTTGAATTAAGTTCACGACTTCATGAGCAGTTAATTGGTTTAAAGTCACCTATATTTCCTCCTCTTACTTTAATTATATTTTAGATTACATTATTTTAGGAACTTTAAAATAGCCATTTTTAAGATATTTACTATTGGAAAGGACTTCATTCTGAGATAAAGAAGGTTTAACCTCATCTTCATTCAGCAGGTTAGGCATAGAAATAACATAAGCAGTAGGTTCAACTCTTTCGATATCAAGTTCATTTAGCTTTTTAAAATAATCTAAAATTGAATTTAACTGTGAAGTGAATTCATCTTTTTCTCCTTCATTAAATTCTAATTTAGCCAATTTAGCCACATACTCTACTTCTTTTTTGGTAATTATCTTTTCTGTCATAATAACCTCCATGTTTTATTCGTATCTCGTATCTCGTGAATCGTATCTCGTAGATAAGATAGAAGCCAGGAGACGTCATCCAGTATTCAGAATCATTTTAAATTACAAGGTTACATTATTTATTAAGTTATTTTATATCCTTCTGACTGCTGACTCCTGAATTCTTAAATAATAATTACAGTTTTACGCCTTTAGTTTAAACTTTTTAGCTTTATAATTATAACTGTTAACCGAAAACGGTCAACTGGCAAGCTGTATTTAATCTAACGACTAACAACTATTTACTATTCACTAGTTATTATTTTTTTAAACTCTTCTCCATTAATTATAGGCACACCTAATTCTTGTGCTTTTTGGTATTTCGATCCCGGGTCTTCACCGGCAACAACATAATCTGTTTTTTTGCTCACACTGCCAGTGACTCGCCCCCCCAATTCACTGATTATTTCTTTAGCTTGGGTACGGGTAAAATCCTTTAGAGTACCGGTTAAAACAAATTGCTTTCCAGCTAACATCTGAACTTCTTTTTCTTCTCTTATTTTTTCTTCTTCTTGACCAAAATTCAAACCGGTACTTCTTACTCTTTCAATAATAGCTAAACTTTCCTTTTCCTTAAAGAAAAGAATTATACTTTCTGCAATCTTGGGACCAATTTCATTAATCTCGATCAATTTTTCTAAGTTGGCTTTTTTAAATTTATCCAAAGTAGGGTAGTATCTGGTAATAACTTCTGCGGTATGAACTCCCACATAACGTATCCCCAAACCATATATTAAGTTGGGTAAAGATTTTTTCTTACTCTTTTCAATAGCATCTAATAAATTATCTGCGGATTTCTCAGCCATCCGTTCGAGAGAGATTAAATCATCTCTTTCTAAAAAATATAAATCCGAAATATCTTTAATCAGACCTTTTTCTACCAATTGATCAATTATAGCCGGGCCTAACCCTTCAATATCCATAGCATTTCGAGAGGCAAAATGTCTGATTCTTTCTTTTATTTGAGCTGGACAGGTAAGGCTATTGCATCGAGAGGCCACTTCGCCTTCCGGCCTGAATACCTTTGCCCCACATACCGGACATTGAGTGGGCATAAGAAACTCCGTCTCCTTGCCTGTTCTCTTCTCTTTTATTACTTTTACCACTTCCGGAATAATTTCTCCGGCTTTTTGAATTAAGACAACATCTCCAATTCGAATATCTTTTCTTCTAATTTCATCTTCATTATGTAGAGTAGCTCTCTGCACCACAGAACCGGATATCCTAACCGGGTCAAGTATAGCTACCGGGGTGAGTGCTCCTGTTCTCCCTACTTGAACGATAATGCCCTGAACTCTTGTGGTCACTTGTTGGGCAGGAAACTTATATGCAATAGCCCAGCGGGGACTCCGAGTAGTTGATCCCAATTCTTCTCTCATCCTTAAGGAATTAACCTTGATTACCATCCCGTCAATCTCATAATCCAATTCTTCTTTCTTTTCTATCCATTGCAGGCAGTAACTTACAACTTCCCCTATATCCTGAAAGAGTTTAATATGGGGGTTTACTTTAAATCCAATATTTTTTAAATAATTTAAAACTTCCATATGAACATTTGAGTTATTGCCCTCAGGAAAAGTTGCTCTATAAATAAAAGTATCTAAATGTCTTCGAGCAGTGATTTGAGGGTCAAGCTGCCTTACTGAACCAGCTGCTGCATTTCGCGGATTTGCAAATAGACTCTCTCCCTTTTTAATTCTTTCTTCATTTAACTTCTTAAAATCACTCTTCTTCATATAAACTTCCCCATATACTTCGATACGAGGAGGTATATTTTCACCGAATAATTTTAAGGGAATACTTTTTACAGTTCTAAGATTGGAAGTTATTTCTTCTCCGTTTACCCCATCCCCCCGAGTTGCTCCTCTTATGAAGATACCGTTTTCGTAGACTAAAGCAACTGCCAGTCCGTCAATCTTTAGCTCTACCACATATTCTAATTTTTGTTGAGGAATTAATTTTTTTATCCTCTGGTCAAAAGCTTGTAGTTCTTCGGTTGAAAAAGCATTTGCCAAACTTAACATGGAAGTAATATGTTTTACTGTAGTAAATCCAGAAACTGGCTCTATTCCTATTCTTTGAGTGGGAGAAGAAGATGTAATGTATTGGGGGTATTTTTCTTCTAATTCTATTAAATCTCTCATTAATCGATCATATTCGGCATCTGAAACAGTTGGATCATCTAAAACATAATAGCGATAATTATGATATCTAATCTTTTCTCGTAATTCCTCTATTTTTTTTACAATATCATCATGATTGTCAGAATTATGAACCATCTTTTTCCTCTAATAAGTTTATCTAGATTTGTCTATAAGAAACTGCCAGGTTTAATATTTTATTACAATTAGTATATAATAAAAACTTATTAAAACACAACCATATTATTAGTATCGCGTATTAAGTATTGCGTAAAGATAAAGAAAAGATTCAGAAAGAAAATTTGTCATTCTACTTCATCCGGTATGAAACCTCTAAATTGAGCATTGTAAAGTTTGGCATATAACCCATCCTTGGCAATAAGATCATCATGATTACCTTTTTCTTTAATTCCTTGGTCAGTTAAAACCACTATCTGGTTAGCATTTTTAATAGTAGATAGTCTATGAGCAATTACCAGCACTGTTCTACCGACAGTTAACTTTTCTAAAGCCTGTTGTATTATAATTTCTGCTTCACTATCTAATGCTGAGGTAGCTTCATCAAGTATGAGGATAGCAGGATTCTTTAAAAATGCTCTGGCGAGAGATATCCTCTGTTTCTGACCACCTGAAAGTTTTATCCCTTTTTCTCCTACATAGCTATCATATCCTTCGGGTAAACTTATTATAAAATCATGAATGTTAGCATCTTTAGCCGCTTTTGCTACTTCTGCATCTTCTGCGTCGGGTTTTCCATATAATATATTCTCCCTTATTGTGCCGGTAAATAAAAATATATCCTGTTGAACCAGGCCGATATTCTCCCTTAGAGATTTCATTTTTATATCTTTTATATTAATACCGTCAACTAATATTTCGCCATCATTAACCTCATAAAATCTGGGGATTAACTGACAAAGAGTGGTTTTCCCACCACCGGACGGACCTACTAATGCCATTGTTTCTCCCGGCATTATGGCAAGATTTACATTTGATAAAACAAATTTCTTTTCGCTATACTTAAAGGCAACATTTTTAAACTCAATCTTACCCTTTATTTCTTTTAAATTAACCGCATCTTCTTTGTCTACTATGGAAGGTTTCACTTTCATAATTTCCACAAATCGTTCAAAACCAGTCATACCATCTTGAAATTGCTGGGTAAAGTTAGTGAGTTTTCTAATCGGTTGAAGAAAAAAATTTATATACAAAAGATAGGCAACTAGATCCCCGATATTTATGTATCCCCGATAAACAAAAAATCCACCAACGCTTAGTGTAACAATATTTAAAATATTTGACAAAAAGAATATTCCAGCAAAGAACTCTGCCATTACTTTGTAAGCAAACTCTCTCGAACTATTAAACTCTCTATTTCCCTCGTTAAATTTTTCAATTTCATATTCTTCGTTAGTAAATGATTTTGCAACCCGTATGCCGGATATACTGTTTTCCAATTGTGCATTAACATTGGCAATTCTTTTTCTGACCGATCTAAAGGCACTTGTCATTTTTTTTCTTTTTAAAATTGCATACCAGATTAACAAAGGTAAAAAACCATATATAATTAAAGTGAGCCTCCATTCTATAGTGGTAAGTATGATAAATGAACCTATAAGCATTACCAGGGATATGAATAAATCTTCCGGTCCATGATGAGATAATTCAGATATCTCCCTTAGGTCATTTACTATTCGAGACATTAGATGTCCGGTTTTTATATTATCAAAATAATCAAAAGATAGGGTTTGTAAATGTTCAAAGAGATCTCTTCTCATGTCCCGTTCCATTCTAGTTCCCACAATATGTCCCCAGTAATCTATAATATAATTTAAGACTGCTCTAACTACAGCAAGTATTAGCAGGGCTATAATAAATATATAAAATATTCCTAATTTACCATTGGGTATAATATCATTAATAAATTGCCTGGTAATCAAGGGGAAAGCTAAATCAATGGAGGCTATTAAAAAAGCACAGCTTAGATCCAATATAAATAACTTCAAGTATGGTTTATAGTACGATATAAATTTTTTTAACATTATTTTTCCTTTTCTATTATTTCAATCTTTCCAGACTTATTTTTTAATGTTTTTACTATTTAACTTATAAAGTTTATCATTTTAAAAAAGGTTTTTCAAATGCACCGGGCAAATAGTATCGAGTATCGAGTCAAGATTATAGCGTAGAGCGTAAAACGGTTAGCGTATAGACGCGGGTAATAAGTGTAAGGAAAATACAGTATTGAGTTAAGAAAGAGAAGAAAAGATAGAAAAAAATTTATCTTTACTTTAATTTTGAAAAATGATAAACTTTATATTACATGTTACAATTTAAATATATATTTTGGAAGGAGTTTTTCATGAATAAATCAATGAACATTTTCAGAACTACAGCTATTTTAACTTTATGCTTCTTGGCCTTTTTTATTTTTAGTTCCCTTTCCGTTTTAGCCGATGAAGGTACTTCTACTACCGAAACAAATCCAGAAAATATTGAAACTAATTTGCCTCCTGAGACGATATTGGCTTCTTTTGGTGAACATATCATTACGTTGGGAGAATTTAATCAATTATGGGAAGAGGTACCGGAAGAGTACAAATTACAACTTGATAAAAGTATGGTGCTCGACCAGATGATATCAGAAAAACTGTTAATTCAAGAAGCAAAAGACATGGGTTTAGAAGAAGATAAAGATATATTAGAACAGATTAAAAAAATG
Organism: Atribacterota bacterium; assembly: GCA_049676265.1. Lineage (GTDB taxonomy): Bacteria > Atribacterota > Phoenicimicrobiia > Phoenicimicrobiales > Phoenicimicrobiaceae > Sediminicultor. The sequence continues at coordinate 4,216 of JBAUBA010000275.1, read as the reverse complement.
ACCGAACAAATACTAGTCCAGGCCTTAATTGAAAAAGAAATATTAAATAAAGTAGATGCTAATGAGGAAGAAGTTTTGAACTACTATGAACAAAATAAGGATAGCTTCACTGAAAAAGAACAAGTCCATTTATATAACATTTTATTAGAGACCGAGGAAGAAGCTCAAAATGTTTTAGAACAATTAAAAGCTGGGGAAGACTTTAGCGAAATTGCTATAGAAAAATCTTCCGGCCCCAGTGCTGCCCAGGGTGGAGATTTGGATTATGTAGCTAAAGGTACGATAATCCCGGAAATTGAAGAAGTAATATTCGCTCTAGAATTAGAAGAATTAAGCGAAGTAGTTAAGACCGATTTCGGTTTTCATATTTTAAAAATTACTGAGAAAAAAGCGGAAACCGTTAAAACACTAGAAGAGGTTAGAGAAGAGATCGTTCAAACTTTACTGCCCGAAAAACAAAAAGAAGCTTTTGATAATCTCTTGGAAGAACTAAAGGGTAAAGTCGAAATCGAAATAAATGAAGAGGCGTTAAGATAGTATCGAGTATCGAGTAAAGAAAAAAACAAGATTGTAATCTAATTCGTATTACGTATTTGGCTATGTAGTTATCTGGTTAAGAATAGAATAAAGAAGCCAGAAGATAATAAAGATAGTATCGAGTATCGCGCATTATAGCGGATAGTACAATGGGGCGGATTCATCCGCCCCATTTTTTTTAGTATTATACAATGAATATTGAGTTTAACGTATCATGTCCTTACAAAAAATCACAAACAAGGATAATTAAATAAAAAAAATAGATTCCCGCTTCCGAGGGAATGACAAATTTTCGCAGGAATGATAGAAAGATTATTGCGGGCTCGATGAATCGAGCCCCTACAAATTGCTCATTACATATTACTTATTACTATTTACTGTGTTCTATACGCTACCCGCTCTACGCTATATTCTCTCCAACGGTGCGAAATTCATCGATAATTTTTTTAGTCCCACACTTTCAAAATCCACAGTTATAAAAATATCATTTTCAGTATCAATTTTATTTACTATAACTCCTGTTCCCCAATCCACATGTCTTATCTTATCTCCCACTACTACTACCTCAATTTTTTCTATTCTATTATCAAGTGAAGGAATTACTTCTCCTTTTTCTATATCTGCTTTTTCTTTAAGATGTTTTGGAATCTCAGAAATAAATCGTGAAACACTATTGAATAAGGTATTACCGTTCAAATTTCTTCTCCAGGCGTAAGTCAGATATAATCTTTCCTTAGCCCTGGTCATCCCCACATAACACAACCTTCTTTCTTCTTCTAATTCCTCCCCACTATTCAAGGAACGAGAATGAGGAAATATACCTTCCTCAAACCCGGTAATGAAAACGACCGGAAATTCCAAACCTTTGGCACTATGCATGGTCATAACTGTAACCACATCCTCTTCTCCTTTGTATAGGTCGATATCTGTAATTAGAGCAACGTATTCTAAAAAGGCGGTTATGGATTCATTTTCATTGTTCTCTTCAAACTCTTGCACTGCTAAAATTAATTCCTTTATATTTTCGATCTTGTTTTGAGCTTTAAATTCCCCTTCTTTTTTCAAACCTTCATAATAGTTTATTCTTTTTATTAATTCTACGAGCAGTTCGCTCCCTTTCATTTTATTTTTCTTATCGCTAAGTTCGTCAATCAGGGAAGTAAATTTTTTTATTGCTTCTTCCCTGTCTCCAGATATTTTTATTACTCTTAACCCCTGTTTTAAAGCCTGGTGAAAATTTAAATTATTTTTCCTGCCCAATTCTTCTATTTTGCTTAAAGTAATCTTACCGATACCTAATTTGGTATTATTAATAATTCTTAAAAAACTTACTCCGTCTTTTTGATCATGAATAAAGCGTAGATAAGCAAGAATATCTTTTACTTCCTTTCTCTCGTAAAATCTCAATCCCCCAACTACTCGAAAAGGGATACCTTGTTTATTAAAAATTTCTTCAAAAGACCTCGATTGGGCATTGGTCCGGTATAAAATGGCAAAATCTTTAAAAGTTTTATCTTCTTCCTTATTCAATTTTATAATCTCCTGACTTACAAATACTGCTTCATCGAGAGCACTGGCAGCTTCATAACACTTTATTTTTTCACCGCCTTTCTTATCAGTCCATAGTTCTTTTTCTTTACGATTCCTGTTGTGTTTTATCAGATTGGAAGCTCCCTCTAATATCACTTTGGTAGATCGGTAATTCTGTTCCAACTTAATTACTTTACTATGAGGAAAATCCTGTTCAAATCTTAAAATATTGCTTAAATCAGCTCCTCTAAATTTATAAATGCTCTGGTCGGGATCGCCTACCACAAATAAATTATTATATTTTCCCGAAAGTAATTTTACTAATTGATATTGAGCAAAATTTATATCCTGATATTCATCTACTAATATATATCTAAATTTATTCTGATAATTTTCTAAAATTTCAGGTTTTTCCTTGAAGAGTTTCACCGCTAATAAAATCAAATCGTTAAAATCCAGAGCGTTATTTTCAAACAATTCTTCTTGATATTGTGTGTATACCTTCGCTACAATTTTTTTAAAATAGTTCATGGCATTATACTCGAACAATTCGGGATCTTCTAAATTATTCTTGGCCTTATCTATTACAGATGAAACAACATTAGGGCTATATTTTTTACTATCCAAATCGAGAGCCTTAAGACATCTTCTTATCATGCTAAGCTGATCGCCTTTATCATAAATAACAAAATTTTTATCATAACCCAGGATATCTATCTCCCGGCGTAAAATTCGCGCGCAGATAGAATGAAAAGTACCCATCCATAAGCTTTTCATCATATTTTTATCGGAAATATCTTTACTTATAAATTCAATTCTGTCTTTCATCTCTTGAGCAGCTTTATTAGTAAAGGTAACAGCTAATATATTTCCGGGATTTATCTTCTTTTGAAAAATTAAATAAGCAATCCTGTGAGTCAGAACCTTCGTTTTTCCACTGCCCGCGCCGGCAATAACTAATATGGGAGCTTCTTTAATTTTTACTGCTTCTTGTTGTTTTTCATTTAAATTCTCTAATATCTTCATCTTTTTCTTCTTCAACTCCTGAAATAATATTTATATAGTGATTACACAGATTACATTTAGATTACACCGATAAGATAAAAGCATTTGTAGGGGTGTTGCAGTATGCCCCTACGGTTACAAACGATGCCGCCTAAAAAATAATTAGGTGTAACTATATCTTTATTCCTCAGCATTAGATCCCTGTCTTTTATCTGTGTAATCTTTCTGCTAATCTGGGAAATCAGATTTCTCTAATATATTTAATTTTTTAAGTTTTTCCTTTAAGGTTGGCATATGATTTCCGTTCCAGAAAATTTTTCCGCAATTAAAACATCTTTTAAACCAATGGCCTCTCCCATAAACATCTAAGGGAATTTCTTCCCGAACTTCCTCTTCCCAAACTTCCTGTAAGAGATTATTACAACTTGAGCACCTGCTAAATAGATTTTCTTTATTTACTTTCAGTTTCAATTCTTTTATAATCTGTTCTAATTGCCCATCAAGATCGTCCTTGTTAAGATAAAAAATCCAGGGTAATTTTCTTAAAAACTTTACCCTGGATAACAAAATTCTATACTCTCTTTTAGTCAGATTAATAACCGATATATAATCCTCATTTTGAAAATACAGGACATCAAAGCCTAAAATCCTGAGCAAAATTGCTAATTTTTGCAATTTATAAACTACGAAACGTTTATCTTTCATAATCTTATATTGGGGGATTATACCCTCTACGTCCTAAAATCGTAGAATCTTTTCTATCCTATCCAACCCCTCTTTAATATCTTCTAAGGATGCAGCATAAGACAACCTTAGATATCCTTCTGCTTCAAATGCACTACCCGGGATTAAAGCAACTTCCGCTTCCTTTAAAATAAAATTAGAGAGATCAAATGAATCACTAATCTTCTTGCCATTATATTCAATTCCTCTTTCTAATATTTTACTAACATCGGGAAAGGCATAAAAAGCTCCGGCTGGAGTAAGACAGGAAATTCCTTCTATTTCATTTAGTCTTTTTACCATATATTTTCTTCGTTCATCGAATGCTTTTCTCATTTCTTCGATAGTACCTTGATCACCATTTAAAGCTTCCACGCTAGCTTTTTGAGCGATAGAATTAGGATTAGAAGTACTGTGACCT
>JBAUBA010000274.1:0-9347 GCA_049676265.1 Atribacterota bacterium | reverse complement strand
TATCATTACTTCCCCCTTTTAACTCAAATTAACAAAATAAAGTATAACATTTTTTTTTATTCAATGTAAAGTTTTTTTAAATTTTTTTGGATATTTTATTCTATTTCAATATCTTCAATATACAAATCTTCGCCAGAAATTATATCTATCTCCAAACTATCACATTTCGAACACTTAAAAATATCTTTTTTAATCTTGAAAACTTTATTGCATTTTCGGCATTTCCCTAATAGGGGAGACGATATTATTTTCAAAGCTGCCTTTTCCGCCATGGTTCCTTGGCTAAAATTATTGAAAGCAAACTCTAATGCGGATTGATTTACTCCGGCAAATTCACCAACTTTTACTCTAATAAGAGTTATTGTATTCGCTTTGTGCTCTTTAGCTTTTTCTATGGCAATGGCTAATAAATTTTTAGCAATCGAACCTTCATGCATGGCTTTTTCCTAAATTGACCAATTGACCAATTCCTCGATTGACCAATTTACTAATTAATTAAAATGATAGTGAATAGTTGTTGTTACATAGTTAACCAGTTTACCTGTTACCCAGTAGCCAGTTAATGTAGCAACACGGTGTGCCGTGTTGAGTAAAATAAACACGATGCATCGTGCCCCTACATCAGACTCCTAACTTCTGGTTCCTGACTTCCATTTTCTTTGCGAGATACGATTCACGAGATACAAGATACTAATTAAATAACCAGGTAACTAACTTTCAACAAAAAGAGGAAGTCATCTCTTCCTCTTTTTGTTGAAATATTCATTGGTGCCGGGAGGGGGATTTGAACCCCCACAAGCAAAAGCTCACCAGCCCCTCAAGCTGGCGCGTCTACCTATTCCGCCATCCCGGCAAAATCTTAACATAGTAATGATTACTCAGATTAATAAGAAGATTACACAGATAAAACTGATATCTGTTTAATCAATTAACTATCCATTTATTTTTAGTGCATAAATGATAGTAACTTATCTATGAAAAAATTATAGATAAAATATATCTTACTTCCTCAAATGACAGGCTACATAATGTCCGCCATTTAAATCGATTAATTCAGGCTCTTCCTGACTGCAAATTGGTATAGCATATTTACATCTCGGATGAAAACGGCAACCCTTAGGAGGGTTAAACGGGCTTGGAACATCTCCCTCTAAAACAATTCTTTGTCTGTTTAGAGTGGGATCAGGGATGGGCACTGCTGAAAGGAGTGCTTCCGTATAAGGATGTTGAGAGTTATCATATAATTCATAAGTAGAGGTCAGCTCTACAATCTTACCCAAATACATGACTGCAACTCTATCAGAAATGTGTTTTACCACACTCAAATCGTGAGCAATAAACAAATAAGTAAGCTTAAATTCCTCTTGTAAATCTTCTAATAAATTTATTACCTGGGCTTGGATAGAAACATCTAGTGCAGATACGGGTTCATCACAAATGACTAATTTAGGATTCAGGGCCAAAGCTCGGGCTATTCCAATTCTTTGTCTTTGTCCTCCACTAAATTCATGAGGGTATCTTCTTACATGTCCAGCATTTAAGCCCACGGTTTCTAATAAATCCTTAACTCTTTCTTCTTTTTCCTTTTTATTCTTTGCAATCTTATGAATAATTAATGACTCTCCTACTATATCACCTACAGTCATTCGGGGATTTAGAGAACCAAAAGGATCCTGAAATATTATTTGAATATTACGCCTTGCTTTCCTGAGTTCCTCTTTGTTTAATTTAAAGACATTTTCCCCTTCAAAATCTACCTCTCCGGCAGTGGGCTCTAAAAGTCTGGTAATCGTTCTCCCCGTAGTAGTTTTACCACAGCCTGATTCTCCCACCAGACCTAAAGTTTCTCCCTCTTTAATATCAAAACTTATTTCGTCTACCGCCTGGACATATCCTATAAGCTTGGATAATATTCCCCCTCTCACGGGAAAATATTTTTTTAAATTTTTTACTTTGAGTAACACATTATTTTCCAATCCTTTTTCCCTCCCATTTTTTACCTTAAACTTACTACTCTTGGGTAATACCTACCGCTTTTTTATCAATTTTAAAATCTTTTGCCTTATTTTTATTATACATCCAGCACCGTACAATATGATTGCCTTCTATCTTTTCAAGCTCGGGTTCTTCTTTCTTACAAAGATCTATAGCAAATTTACAACGAGGATGAAACTTGCATCCATAAGGCAAGGCTAAAGGATCAGGAATTCCACCCTGAATAACTTCGAGTTTTTTCCCTGGTTTATCTGTTAGGCGAGGAATGGAATTTTGGAGAGCCATAGTATAAGGATGCTTCGGATTTTTAAAGATGGTTTTTACATCTGCATATTCTACCGCTTTACCAGCATATACAACTACTACATCATGAGCTACTTCCGCAATTACGCCCAAATCATGAGTAATCATTAAAACTGACATGCCAATTTCATCTTTTAATTTCTTTATCAGTTCTAAAATTTGAGCCTGGATGGTAACATCTAAGGCGGTTGTCGGTTCGTCTGCAATTAATAAATCCGGATTGCAGGATAAAGCCATGGCGATCATTGCTCTCTGTCTTTGTCCTCCGCTTAATTCGTGAGGATATTCATGAACCCTGGTTTCAGGAGAAGGCATACTTACTAATCTTAACATCTCTACGGTTTTCTTTAAGGCCTTTCCTTTGTCTAATTTTTGATGCAACACTATAGCTTCTGAAATCTGTTCACCAATAGTATATACAGGGTTTAAGGAGGTCATCGGTTCTTGGAAGATCATGGAAATATCGTTCCCTCTAATCTTTCTCATTTCTTCGGGGCTTTTCTTTAATAATTCTTCACCTTTAAACCAAATTTCACCGCTAGCAATCTTTCCCGGCGGCTCCTGGATCAATCTTAATACGGAAAGGGCAGTAACGCTTTTACCACAACCTGACTCACCTACCATACCCAGTGTTTCCCCTTTTCTTATGGTAAAATCAACACCATCAACTGCTTTAACCACACCATCATCAGTATAAAAATAGGTCTTTAAATCTTTAACCTGTAACAGTACATCCTCCATTTGCCTTTTCCCTCCGTAATCCAATTATTTTTTATTTAATTCGTTTTAATTTTAAATTTTCTATTCTTCCCGGGATTCTTCCTCTTTTGGCAATTGGTTTCCCTTCAACTTCTTTTATGTCTAAAGTCATATCAATGGGGCTGGTATCACTTATATAACTACCTACCCCAAAAGCATCAACCGGTTCTTTGCTTAATATACTTATCCTTTCAGGAGTAAGACCTCCCGAAACAAAAATTTTTACATAAGGGAAGCCGGCTTGATCAAGCCTTACTCTTACCTCTTTTACTAAATCAGGGGTTACTCCGCCTCTCTCGCTTGGGGTATCTAATCTTACTCCCAATAAATCTTCTCTTAAAGCACTGGCTACTCTTATGGATTCTTCCGCTTCATCTTTAAAGGTGTCGATAAGAATAATTCGAGGTACATCTTTGGACATACAAACATTATAAGCTTGGGCTGCTTTTATGGTGTCTCCCGAGATAATCATTACGGTGTGAGGTATGGTTCCTTGAGGTTTTTCCCCAGATAGTTTTGCCCCCAAAATGCAACTTGCTCCATCTAGACCGCCTATTAGTGCAGATCTTTCCATAACCGGAGCCACAGCAGGATGTATATGTCGAGAACCAAAACAGACGACTTTCTTTGCTCCGGCAGCAGCTTTACATTTATGTGCAGCGGTAGCCCACGCCGAACTACTAGCTAAAATACCCAATATAACTGTTTCAAAAACACCAAATTCACAGTATGGTCCTTCAATTCTCATTACTGTATCTTTATGATGAAAGCTTTCTCCCTCTTCCAAAGCCCATAATTTTATCTTCTTGTCTTTTAAAAGATTATATACTTCCTGGGTTCCAGTAAATACACCTTCCTCGCGGGGGAATATTTCTGCAGTTACTATGGTGTTCTCTAATCCAAGATATCTCAATATCTCTTGAGCTCTTACGAAATATATATCGGTAGTTAGCCCCTTTTCTATTTCTTCATGGGTAGCTGAAAAAAATTTTCTATTTGAATCAATAGAATGATTTTCTATTTCACTAACCGAACCAATGGGTTTATTCATTCTTCTAAAGATTTCCTTCTATTTAATTAAGCTAAGCAAAAGGGAAGATAACATAAAAAGTACTGCTACAACAGTAGTAAGCTTCATTAAAAATGCTTCTTTACCTTTCTTCCCGCCATAATCTGCAGTTGTTCCTCCACCAAATATACCTGAAGCTCTACTTGACTTTCTCGCCTGAAGTATCACTACCAGGATCAAAGCTATACTGATAACAATTTGAATCACCATTAAAGCTACTGGCATCTTTAACTCCTCTCATAAAAATAAGATTAAAATAATCAAAGAGAAACCTCTCTGAAATTCTTAAATTTATTATGTTTATTTTATCAATAATTCCGGTTTTTCATTCTAACATAATTATATGTTAAGTTCAAGATTAAATTCGTATCTCGTATCTCGTGAATCGTATCTCGCATTATAGCGTAGAGCGTATAGCGTTTAGCGTATAGGATATTAGTTATTCGGTTAGCCAGTTTACCGGTTATAAGATATAAGATACAATATAGGACAGGTACCTCGCCTGTTTGGAATGTCATTGCGAGAGAACGAAGTGAGCGTGGCAATCTCATCTAAAAACTATAAACTATTAACTAAAAACCAGGAACCGGAATAACTTCTTATTACCTAAAAAACAAGAAAATTTATACTAACTTTATAATATTTTAGCTGCTTTTACTATTTGAGAGAAACTTAAGGTATTTAAACTTGCTCCTCCCACTAAAGCCCCATCAATATCAGATTCATTCACAAATTCATCAATATTTTTAGGATTTACGCTCCCCCCATACAAGATTCTTATTCGTTCAGCTATTTTGCTTCCATATTTAGAGGAAAATAATTCCCTAATAAATTTAATTATTAAATTGGCATCCTGCGAGCTACTAGATCTACCTGTACCGATAGCCCATATAGGTTCATAGGCAATAATTATTCTTGCTGCTAAAGTAGAATCTATTTTTGGAAACAGAGCCTTAATCTCTTGTTCTATTATACTCTCGGTTTTACCACTTTCCTTTTCCTCTAAATTTTCGCCCACACACACAATAGGCATAAGATTAACTGAAAGCGCAACTTCTGTCTTTCTGGCAACTTCTTCAGAAGTTTCCTTAAAATATTGCCTTCTCTCGGAATGCCCCAATATAACATATTCACAACCCACATCTTTAAGCATTGGGGGAGATGTTTCTCCGGTAAATGCCCCTTTTGTTTCCCAAAACATGTTCTGAGCTCCCAGATGAATGTTTGTTCCATTAATTATCTCTTTTACCACCCAAAGAGAAGTAAAGGGTGGACAAACTACAATATCTACTCCCTCAATTCCACGAACAAAATCCTTTAGTTCTTTAACTAAAGATACTGATTCTACAATGTTTTTATTCATCTTCCAATTGCCAGCAATTACTGGAATACGCATTATTTTAACCCCCACCTATTTCCAAATATATTTTATAAGATCTAAGATTCTGCAGGAATAAGCCCATTCATTATCATACCAGGCTATAATTTTAGCTAAATTACCATCTATTACCAGAGTAGACAATCCATCAACAATAGAAGAATAAGAGTTACCATTAAAATCTTTGGAAACTAAAGGTTCTTCAGTATAATCTAAAATCCCCTTTAAACTCTTCTGTGAGGCTTCCTTAAAAGCTTGATTAATTTCTTCCGGACTTGTTTTTTTTCTTAGGATCACTACTAAATCTACAACTGAAACATTGGGCGTAGGAACACGAAAAGCCATACCTGTTAATTTTCCTTTTAATTCTGGGATTACTAAACTCGTTGCCTCTGCTGCTCCGGTAGTGGTTGGGATCATGGATAGTGCCGCTGCTCTGGCCCTTCTTAAGTCTTTATGTGGGAGGTCCATTAAATTCTGATCTGCAGTATAAGAATGTATGGTAGTCATAACCCCTTTCTCGATTCCAAATATATCGTTTAGAACCTTTGCAACTGGCGCAAGACAATTCGTTGTACAGGAAGCATTAGAAATGATATGATGTTCTTCAGGTATATACTTATCTTCATTAACACCTATTACTATCGTTATGTCCTCTCCTTTAGCAGGTGCAGATATAACCACTTTTTTAGCTCCAGCAGTTAAATGTTTTGAAGCTCTTTCTCTATCTCTGAAAATCCCCGTAGATTCGATTACAACTTCTACCCCCAAATCTTTCCAGGGAAGATTGGCGGGATCCCTTTCGCTCAATACTTTTAATCTTCTCTCTCCAACTAAAATATCTTCATCTTCCAATTTTACTCCTGGTAATTTTCCATGGACAGAATCATATTTTAGTAGATGGGCTAATGTTTTAGCATCGGTTATATCATTTACTGCTACAAAGTCTATTTCTTTATCATTTAACCCGGCTCTAAAAACATTCCTTCCAATCCTTCCGAATCCGTTAATGCCAACTTTTATTGTCATTTCTCTCCTCCTTCTTTTTTACTTTACGTTTTTAATATATGATAAAAGATGCTATCTTAATTCTGGTCCCGGCTTCTGGCTTCTAATTTCTTAGCAAGATACGAGATACAAATTTGGCTTCCGAATTCTGAATACTGAATCCTTTTTCATTATACACTATTCACTATATACTAAATAATAGTTTACTAAATACTAAACCTTTTACGCAGATTAGAGGATGGTATTTTTAATATCTCCCGGTATTTAGCTACTGTTCGTCGGGAAATATTTACCCCGCCTTTTTCGCTCAATAAATCTACTAACCTCTGGTCGCTCCATGGTTTTAAACAATTCTCATTATCGATATATTCTTTTATTAATTTTTTTACTTTATCAGTAGAAACAGTTTCTCCGCTTTTCTTGTCCACTCCTTTAGAAAATAAAAATTTCACCTTAAGGAGTCCCCGGGGGGTTTGCACAATTTTGTTATGAATCGCCCTGGATACGGTAGATTCATGAATATCTAATCTATCTGCTACCTCCCCTAAAGTCAAGGGTTTTATAAATAAAATACCTTTGTCTAAAAAATCCTTCTGGTATTCTACCAAAGTTTCGGCAATACGATATATAGTTTTTTTTCTCTGCTCTATACCTTTAATCAACCACTTAGCAGAATTTAATTTTCCTTCAACATATTTTTTAGTATCTTTAGTTTTATGGTCAGAAACGATTCCCTTTTTATCTAATTTTCCTTTACCATAAGGGGGAATACTATTACCTGCCTCTAAAATTCTTTTATAGTAATGATTTATCCCTATTTGAGGCAAATAGCTATCATTCAAAATTACTCTGTATCCTCCTCCCATTTTCCGCATTATTACCAAATCGGGAAGTATATATTTAATTTCCTTGGAGTTTCCCACTCTTCTGCCAGGTTTGGGGTCAAGGGAGTTTTTAATTACATCAGCCAAAAATTGAACTTCAGATACAGATGTTTTCAGATCTTTAGCAATTTTTTTAAATGATTTCCGGGCTAAGTCCTGCAAATGATATTTTATTATCTTCTCAATTTTTATATCGCTAATGCCCAGATATTTTATCTGGATTAATAAACATTCTTTTAGATTTCTTGTTCCCACTCCAGGTGGGTCAAAACTTTGAATCAAAGATAATATCTTTTTTATTTTATCTCTTTTTATGTTTAAATCAAGAGAAATATCATCTAAGCCAACGGTTAAATAACCGTTATCGTCTATGTTGCCTATTATATATTCACCGATTTTATAATCAATATCACTGCTTGCTGCTGTACCTAATTGAACTAGCAGATAATCTTGTAATGATTCTTTATAATAAATAATATTTTCATATCTATTTTCTTTTTCAGCTACAGGTCTATTAGGCAAAGGTCGATAATCTTTTTCTTTGAGATAACTTAACCAATCATCAAAGTTATTCTCTTCTCTTCTTTCGTTAGGTTCTTCGGTTTGAGTTAAAGTATTTTCCTCTTGGTTTACTTTTTCTGTTATTGAATCTGTTTCTTGTTTAACTTCTAATAAGGGATTATCTACTAATTCTTCATCGATTAAAACTTTTAGTTCAACCAAATTTAATTGTAATATATTAATTGCTTGATATAGTTGGGGAGTAAGAATTAATTTTTGTTTTTGTGTCAATGATAATTCAGGTTTCATCTCGCAAACTCCACAGTACTAAAACTTAAATTAAACTTCGTCTAAACTATAACCAACAAAGTCTTGGGATCAAAAATATGAGTCTTTTCCATATCTAATACTACTTCCATATTTTGGTCGACTTCTATCTGGGTACGTGAATCCATTTTCCCTATTATAGAATGCTTCCCACAAGTAAGGTAAATAAAGATCTCTGCCCCCAGGGGTTCAATCACTTCTGCTTTGGAATTTATAGTGTTAAAAGCAGAAGGTGTAATTTGGGAAATAAATTGTTTATCATGAAGATCCTCGGGTCTAATTCCAAAAATCACTTCCTTCCCGGCATAACCTGCTATTTTAGAATAAAAAGCCTGAGGAGCCTTTACTTTAAAACTTTCGGCATCGATAAAATAATCTCCATTTTCCTTTACAATCTTGGAGTCTATAAAATTCATTGCCGGAGAACCGATAAAACCAGCCACAAATTTATTATTCGGTTTTCTATAAACTTCTAAAGGTGCACCTATTTGGTGTACACTCCCCTCATTCATGATAAATATTCTAGTAGCCATAGTCATTGCTTCTACTTGATCATGAGTCACATAAATGATAGTAGCCTCTAATCTACGGTGAAGTTTGCTGATTTCTGCTCTCATTGCCACTCTTAACTTGGCATCTAAATTCGAAAGTGGCTCATCAAATAAAAATACCTTTGGTTTTCTTACGATCGCCCTTCCTACTGCTACTCGCTGTCTTTGTCCACCGGATAACTGTTTAGGTTTTCTTTTCAATAAGTTTTCTATCCCTAAAATCTCGGCTGCTTCCTGCACTCTTTGGTCTATTTCTTTCTTGGGAAATTTCCGCAATTTCAGGCCAAAAGCCATGTTATTATAAACATCCATATGGGGATAAAGAGCATAATTCTGGAATACCATAGCTATATCTCTGTCTTTCGGTTGAACATCATTTACCAACCTATCGCCGATATAGATTTCTCCGGAAGTTGCTTCTTCTAAACCGGCAATTGCCCGCAAGGTCGTAGTCTTCCCACAACCAGATGGACCGACCAAGACTGCAAATTCCTTATCCTTTATTTCTATGTTTACATTATCTACCGCGGTTACCTCTTTAAATTTTTTAGTAAGATTCTTTAAGATTACGT
>JBAUBA010000273.1:0-4006 GCA_049676265.1 Atribacterota bacterium | reverse complement strand
CTGACCTTACTCCGGAAGGCACCATCTTTATTCATGGAGAGAGGTGGCAGGCTTCTACTGAAGATGAATTAATTAAAGTAGAAGAAGAGGTAGAAGTATTAGAAGTAAAAGGTCTTCAGCTTATAGTTAAAAAATATATTCGAAAGGAGTAAATTAAAATGAATATAATTGCTAATCTACAAATTTACCTGGGAATTTTAATAATAGTTTTACTAATATTATCTCAGGCTATAAAAATACTGCGGGAATATGAAAGAGGAGTAATCTTCAGATTGGGAAGATTAGCCGGCGCCAAAGGTCCAGGGTTGATTCTGCTTATACCTATTATAGATAGAATGGTAAGGATTAGTCTTCGGATTATCACTATGGATGTCCCGTCTCAGGAAGTAATCACTAAAGATACGGTTCCGGTTAAAGTTAATGCGGTAATCTACTTTAGAGTAGTTAACCCAGAAAGTGCGGTGGTAGAAGTACAGAACTTTGTCAATGCTACCTCCCAAATTGCCCAAACTACTCTGCGCAGCGTTTTAGGTCAGATGGAATTAGATGAAATATTATCTCAGAGAGAAAAAATAAACCAGACTCTGCAAAAAATTGTGGATGAACATACTGGTCCCTGGGGAATTAAGGTTACTGCAGTAGAAACTAAAGACATTGAATTACCGGAAGGCATGAAAAGAGCTATGGCTAAACAAGCTGAAGCAGAAAGAGAAAGAAGGGCAAAGATAATTCATGCTGAAGGTGAATACCAGGCTTCAGAAAAATTAGTCAAAGCTGCAGATAGAATTGCCAAAGAGCCCATTGCTTTACAACTCAGATACTTGCAAACATTAACCGAAGTGGCGGTTGAAAAAAATTCTACTATCCTATTTCCTTTGCCAATTGATTTATTGAAACCTTTTCTGGAAAATTATGCTCAAAAAGAAAGTAAAAAGAAATAAATAAAGGTCATTCCTGAGGAAACAGGAATGACCTTTATATATAATAATAATTTAATCTAAGCGGTAACTTTATATACTTTATCGCCATGGCGAACTCTATCTTTTACCTTAATTCCTATCCCATCGCCACTTTTAGCAGAATCTACAGCCTGGTGTTCTGTCTGCATGGAAGCTACTTTCTGTTCAAAATCAGTAGTATGTCCAACAAAATGAATAGTATCACCCAAATTTAATTCTCCATTTTCAACAATTAAAGCAGCAACACCTATTTTGGCAAAGTAATCGGTTACTTTTCCAATCAGTACTTCGGCCATTTTTTTACCCTCCTTTATCTTATAATTTTTTAATAAGCTCGGGCAAAATACACTAAAGTAGAAGACTCCTTCCCACAATAAATACATTTTCCCGAAACTTTTTCTTGCTCAAAAGGAATGCATCTTATGCTTGCTTTGGTTTCTTCTTTTATCTTTTCTTCACACTCTTTATTTCCACACCAATAAGTCTTGATTAATCCTTTCTGTTTTTCGATAATTTTTTTGAATTCATTATAATCAGAGGTTTCCCGAATGTTTTCTTCTAAAAAATTCTTGGCTCGGGCAAAAAGGTTTTCTTGAATATTATCCAGTAATTCTTTCACGGTCTCTGCCAATTTTTCTTCTTTTACGGCCATCTTTTCTCCGGTATCCCTTCTGGCCAGCATCACCTGCCCTTGCGCCATATCTTTAGGCCCGATCTCCAGTCTTAAAGGAACTCCTCTCATCTCCCATTCGTTGAATTTCCAACCGGGGGTATATCCGTCTCGGGTATCAATCTCTACCCGAAAATCTTTCTTCAAAATAGTGCGGATACTCTCGGCTTTCTCTAAAACTTCTTTCTTGGTTTTATCAAACATAATGGGCACTATGATTACCTGAACGGGGGCAACCTTGGGAGGCAATTTTAATCCCCGTTCATCACCATGCACCATTACCAATGCTCCAATTAATCTGGTAGTCGTCCCCCAGGAAGTCTGCCAGACATATTTCTCTTGCTGATCTTCATCTAAAAATTTAATATTAAAGGCTTTAGCAAAATTTTGTCCCAAATTATGCGAAGTTCCGGCTTGCAGCATTTTACCATCGCTCATAAGGGCTTCTAAAGTATAAGTGTGTAGTGCCCCGGCAAATTTTTCTTTTTCAGTCTTTCGTCCTACAATTACCGGGATAGCCAGGTCTTTTTCAATATAATCCCGATAAACCTGATTTAATATTTTTAAGGTCTCTTCCTCTGCCTCTTGCTCGGTCTTATGGGCAGTATGCCCCTCCTGCCAAAGAAATTCGGTAGTCCTTAAAAACAGACGGGTTACTTTCTCCCAACGTACGATATTTACCCACTGATTTATAAGGATAGGGAGGTCTCGCCAGGACCTTACCCATTTAGAATAAAGACTGCAAATAATGGCTTCAGAGGTAGGACGGACAGCTAACCTCTCTTCTAATTTCTGATTTCCTCCGTGAGTAACCCAGGCTAACTCAGGGGCAAAACCTTCCACATGTTCTGCCTCTTTCTTTAATAAGCTCTCGGGAATAAACAAAGGGAAATAAGCATTCTTATGTCCGGTCTCTTTGATCCTTCTGTCTAAACCTGCCTGCATATTCTCCCATAAACCATATCCGTAGGGTCTTATTACCATACAACCTTTTATGGTAGTATAATCGGCCAGTTCTGCTTTTCTTACTACATCCACATACCATTGTGAAAAGTTTTTCTCTTTTGAGGCAATTTCTTTAACAAATTCTATATCTTTCTCCACCGATGTTCCTCCCTTATTTAGTCCCTATCTTATGACAGTCTTATAATATATTTATTAAAGATTTTACCATAATTTAATGTACTTGTCTAAAAATTTACTAAAAAAGGAAATATGAGGTTGGTCATTATCGTTGTATTATAGATTGGCTTTTTGAACTGCGGCTTTAGCTAAAACCTGGGTCGGGTCTATTATTGGGGCTGAAACATCTCTCTCTTTTAGGATTAGAGGAATCTCGGTACAGCCGGCAATTATTGCTTCTGCTCCCTTATCGATTAATTTTTGCGCAATTGATATAATGTTTTTCTTGACTTCTTCAGATAAATCTCCTGCCTTTACTGCATAGATTGCTTTCATGACTTCTTCTTTATCCTTCTCATTGGGATAGATAACTTCGATATTATATTTTTTAAATTGTTGATGATAAATTTCCGTTTTATAAGTCCCAATTGAAGCTAATAAACCCACCTTTTTTATTTGGGGAATTCTTTGCTGGGTTTCTTTGGCAGTTTCTTCAATCATATTTAATATCGGTATTTTGACACTTTCTTGGATGGAGGGAAGGAAATAATGAGCGGTATTGCAGGGAATAATTATAAAATCTGCTCCGGCTTTCTCTAAATTTCTAGCGCTCTCTTGTAAAGCCGGAAGAGGGTCTTCTCCCTTTCCTAAGATAGCTGCAGTCCGATCTGGTATCTTGGGGTTATTATCAATAATTATTCTTAAATGATCCTGGTCTTTTTCCGCGGGGGTAAATTTAATTATCTTATAAAATAAGTCTATAGTGGCCTCAGGCCCCATTCCACCTAAAATTCCGATAATCTTTTCTGGCATTTCTGATTTTTACTTCCTTTTTACCAGATTATATGGGTTTGCTCTTATTTTAAAACTATTATATTATATACTATAAAGACATGGAAAAATCCTTCTTTTTATGGAAAAATATTTTTATTATTTAATTTTTCGTAATTTTATGAAACCTTTCTTTTTTGTCTTTTCTAATATAAAATTAAAAAAATATTAACTATCAGGAGGTAAAACAAGATGAAAATTGGAATAATGTCTGACACGCATGATAATTTGCCTCAGATAAAAAAAGCAGTGGAAATTTTCAACCGGGAAAAAGTTGAGTTAGTCTTACATGCAGGCGATTTTGTTTCTCCATTTACTTTTTTGGAATTTAAAAATATAAACTGCCCTCTAAAAGGGGTGTTTGGGAATAATGATGGAGATAAACTTTACCTTCAGGAAAAATTTAAGGTGATAGGAGAACTTT
>JBAUBA010000272.1:0-4512 GCA_049676265.1 Atribacterota bacterium | reverse complement strand
AATATAAATGGTTTCATCCTAAAGACAAAGTTGGAATTACCAGTGGTGCCTCTACTCCTGATTGGATAACTAATGAAATTATTGATAAACTTAAAGAATGGTATGGTTAAGCACTTTTCTTTACTTTACCGGCCTTTAAGCATTTAGCGCAGACATTAATTCTTTTTACGGTAGAATCAATATTAACTTTTATTTTTTGAAGATTGGGATGCCACATTCTTTTAGTAACTTTATGAGAGTGGCTTATTTTATTGCCAAATTGCGGACCTTTACCGCAAATATCACATTTTGCCATTTTAAATTTCCTCCTGTCAGTTATAAAAAATATTTAACAGTAGATATTTTATCATATTATATGAAGTCTTGGCAAGTAATAATTTAAAGTTTATAATAAAAAACAGCGTATAGCGTACAGCGTGGAGCGTAGAGTGAGGAAGGAAGAATGAAGAAGTCAGAAGCCAGGAGTCAAATTCGTATCGCGTATCGAGTATTGCGTTAAGAAAAATAGCGGATATGGCATATAATTGATTAATTAATTGGTTAGCTGGTTACCTTGTTAGTTAGTTAAGAAAAGAAGAAGAAAGAAGAGAGAATATTAAATAGCATATGGAATGAATTAAAAAATACAAAATCTTTATTCCCTCTCCCCTTGGAGGGAGAGGGTTAGGGTGAGGGGGAAACACACGCGATACTCGATACGCAATACGCGATACGAGTTAAAGGTGAAATTATGAGAATTGTTGCTGGGAAAAATAAGGGTAATATATTAAAATCGCCCAAGGATTTATCTGTTCGCCCTACTTCTGAAAAGGTGAGAGAAGCTTTATTTGATATTTTGGGGATATCTGTCGAGGAAACCTGTTTTTTAGATCTATTTGCAGGCACCGGTGCAGTAGGAATTGAAGCCTTAAGCAGGGGAGCAAAAAAAGTAATCTTTATCGAAAAAGAGCAAAAATGCATAAAAATTATAAAAGAAAATTTAGAAAAAACAGAGAACAGTCAAAATGCTGTAGTTTATAAAATAGATTTTATGTCCGGTTTAAAATTGTTAGCTAGAAAAAATTATCTATTGGATTATATCTTTCTTGACCCTCCTTACAACAGGGGACTGGTAAACATATCTCTATTAGAGATATCGAAATTACCTATATTGAGACATAATGGTTTGGTGATTGCTCAACATTACAAAAAAGAAAAAGTTATGGAAAATTTAAATAATTTGAGTTTACATAATCAAAGAAGATATGGAGAATGCTATCTATCTTTTTACGATTATGTTAATATTTAATTAGTTAGCTAGTTACTTGGTTACATGGTTAGTTAGTTAAGAAAAGAAGAAGAAAGAAGACAGAATATTAAATAACGTATGGAATGAATTAAAAGATACAGAATCTCTATTCCCTCTCCCCTTGGAGGGAGAGGGTTAGGGTGAGGGGGAAACAAACGCGATACTCAATACGCAATACGCGATACTATTCACTAATAAAAGGAGGGAAAAATGAAAATAGCTGTTTATCCAGGTAGTTTTGATCCTGTTACTAATGGCCATCTAAACATCATTGAAAGAACCACAAAAATTATTGATAAATTAATAGTAGCAGTAGCAGTCGATTCTAAGAAATCAACTATGTTTTCAGCCCGAGAAAGAACAGATATGATAAAAGAGGTCACCAAGAATTTGGAAAATGTTGAAGTGCTCTCATTTTCCGGTTTGCTAACTGATTTTGTGAGAAAAAATAAAGCAAATATTATAATCAGGGGAATGAGAGCTATCTCTGATTTTGAACATGAATCCCAACTGGCCTTAATGAATAAAAGCCTGGCTCCGGAAATTGAAACAATTTTTATGGTTACTTGTTCCAGGTATTCCTACCTAAATTCCAGTATAGTTAAAGAAATAGCAAGTTTAAGTGGTAACATATCCCAGTTGGTCCCGAAAAATGTAGAGAAAAAATTAAATACATTATTTACTAATAAAAAAGCTTAACAAATCAATTTCACCGTTTTTTTATAGAAAATATTTATTAATAAATTGGAGTAAAAATCTACCTTTAGAATAAAGAGAAACAATGTACTATTTTAAAAGATATTTTTTAATTATCATAATTACAGTTTTAATCTTACTTAATTTAATCTCCACTCCCTATTTCCTGGTAATCCCGGGACAGGCCATCAATCTTAGTGAAAAAATTACGGTAGAAAACGGCGAAAAAGACGCTAAAGGCCAATTTCTACTCACCTCAACCGCCATAATAAAAGCAAATTTATTGTTATATATTTATGGTTTTTTTGATCCCAATATTGATTTAAAAAACAGGGATGAAGAAACATTATTGAACATAGATCAAAAAGATTATATTAATATAATGGAAAAATTAATGCAGGAAAGCCAAACGATTTCTAAACTTGTAGCTCTAAGGAAAGCAGGATATTCTCCGGAAATATCAGGAGGAGGAATATTGATTAACGGAATATTTGATAACAGTTCGATAAAAAATAAATTATTATCGGGTGACGTGATTACAAAAATTGATGAGCAACCGATTCATACTCTGGAAGAATTTTCAGAAATTATCAGAAGTTATAGTTCAAATCAAATGGTTAGAATTACTTTTTTAAGAGATAATAGTACTTATTCAACATCAATTTCTCTTATTGAACTTCCTGGTGCTGATGATAAAACAGAAAGAATAGGGATAGGTGTCTATGCTGATACTAAAGATCTTCAATGCAGGTTCCCTTTAGAAATAGAAATAAATTTAGAAAAAATAAAAGGGCCTTCTGCTGGTTTGATGATTGCCTTAGAAATATTGAATCAATTAACCGAAAATGATCTAAGCAGTAGTTTGTTGGTTGCCGGAACCGGTAATTTAAGTATGGATGGGAGAATAACCGAAGTAGATGGAATTAAACAAAAAATAATATCTGCAAAAAAACATAAAGCTGATGTATTTTTAGTCCCTCAAAAAAATTATCCAGAAGCCCTTAAATTCAGTCATGGTATTAGAATCATTCCGGTTGATGATTTTGATGATGCAATAATGAAATTAATAAAATTATAAAGATGGAAAATTATTATGAATGATAAGAAATAATTTAGTCTTTTTTCATCAATATTTTTTGAGTGAAATCAAGTCGGGCCACTCTATCTTCTGCCTTTTCATTAGCAAGAACATATATATCAGTAGCAAGAATGTCATGATCGAGCATCTTAATTAATCTATTTCGAACATTGTTATTTTCCTCAGAGATTGTTTGCCTTAAATAATTTGATAATTTACTGATTAATGGTGTAGAAGAAATTTTTTTAATGGTTCTTAATAGAGTTTTCCCTTTCCCAGAGAATCCCAAAACCCTTGCATATAAAGGTCCGCATCTATTAAACGTTTTTACATCTTTTTTAGAAAGGTTCATCATAAGGTGTAGGATTATACGCTGAATTTTAGTACGGGTGTATCTCCTGGTTTTAATTGAATTAATTAATTGCTCAACGGTAGAGGATTTTAAAGATGCTTTCTTTATTCTATTTTCCAATCCCTCGGTTACTCCCTGAACACGAGAAATATCTTCCAATGACATCCTTCTTAGGGTAGCCAGAATATATTGCCGGTAAGAGTCGGAGGTGATAGGGCCCCTGCCTTCTCTTAATTCTTTCTCTAATATAGGAAATCCTGATTGAGGAATGGTAGATTTTATTTTATCATTTAGTATAAAAAGGTCGGTTTTAGGGGAGCTCAAGCTACTTAGTATTTCATTTCTAATGGAGGTAGCGCTGGAAATTTTACCTTTAATATTCTTTTGATGATAACCTGCTCCCATTCTTTTTATGGCCATAGGTTTGATTTTGCTCTTTAAATTTATTAGATGTTTCATATATTCTAAAGCTAAAATATTATTGGGGTATTTTAGTAATTTACTTAGCTCCAAAGGTGATATTTTTTCTAAACCGTCTATTCCGACTATCCTATGATATTCACATAAGGCCTGGGCTCTTGCTCTTGGAAATTCGTATCCGTTTTTACTATTATGTACCATCAGTTCTTTATATTTCTGTGGTTCAATATGCAAAAAATTACTTATAGAGTAAAGGGTATCAAGATTATCAGTTTCACAGCCAAAACATAGATAATCTATAATCTGAAGCGAATCAAGTAATTTGACTGCTCCGAAGGCAAAGCCGTTTGCATCCTGAGTAGAAAAAACAAAAGGCAGCTCAATTATCAGATCGACACCGGCATTTAGTGCCATTTTTGTTCGGGTCCATTTATTTATAATTGCCGGTTCTCCTCTCTGTAAAAAGTTTCCGCTCATGACTGCCACTACATAATCTGCCCCGGTTATTTCTTTTGCTTTAAAAAGATGGTAAAGATGACCATTATGGAAAGGATTATATTCAGTAATTATTCCTAATATTTTCATAAGTTTTCTCGATTTAAAAAGTATTTTATGTTATAATTATACAAAATTTGCAATAAAATTGATAGTAATATATTCGTATCGCGAATCGCGTAT
>JBAUBA010000271.1:0-11388 GCA_049676265.1 Atribacterota bacterium | reverse complement strand
ACCCCTTCTATATGGGCAATAATCATGGTTTCTTCATTGGCAGATTTAAAATATTTAAATTTATCCATGGAAGAATAATTCGCAGCACGAACATATCGACAGACTCCACGTTCACCCTGAGGGGAGTACTTAACTGATTTTACTGCTCGTAGCGCATCAGATTTACAATTAATCTGGGGAATTTCTACTCCTTGAGCTCCGATATCCAGTGCTCTTAAAATAAGAGATTCATCATTGTTGGCGACTCGAATAATGGGAGTAATATTTGCAGTTTCAGCTGCCCTTATCATATTTTGAGCACTTTGCATGGAGATAGGCCCATGTTCTGCATCAATAATTACAAAATCAAATCCAGCAAATCCCATAATTTCCACTGCTGCTGGATCAGTAAACTTCATAAAGGGGCCAAAGACATTCTTTCCTTCTTCTAATATTTCTTTTAAATTATTTTTTTTCAAATTTTAGATACCTCCTTATTATTTTTCATCAATCTACCGTCACACCCCGACCTTTTGATAATATTTTTCTTTTTCCGGCAAGAGCAACTTTTAGTTTTTTTATTTTTTTCTACTCTGAAAGTAAAGAATAAAATACTGACAGTAGTTATTGGAATATAATCCATATTCAAAAAAATCATATATAATTATCGCCATTACCAATCTATAATAGATTGATCGTCATCAGCGTATAATCGAGGAGAATCCCAGTTTCCATCAAACAAACGCTCGGCTATAACCTCTTCGTTTAGTTCGATGCCAAGACCAGGTTTATCAGAAACACTGATATACCCATCTTTAATTTTAAACGGTTTTTTTAGATACCCTTCACCAAGGTCCCATCCATCTTTCATACCAAAATGTTCTCCGATGAGAAAATTGGGCGTACAACACGCAAACTGCAGATTAGCTGCCAGGGATATAGGACCTAACGGATTATGAGGAGCTACTTTGCAATAGTATGTTTCGGCTATAGCTGCTATTTTCTTCACTTCCAGGATACCGCCGGCATGACATAGGTCTGGTTGCAACACAGAGACTGCCCCGGCTTCTAAGAGTGGACGGAAACCGTATCTAGTAACCAATCGTTCGCCAGCGGCTATTGGGACAGTGACGGAGCGGGTTATCCGTGCTAGTTCGTCCGTGTTCTCCGGAAGACAAGGTTCCTCGACAAATAGAGGATAATACTGTTCAATTTCCCTGATAATTTGAATTGCTACATCGGGATTAACTCTTCCATGAAAGTCTATGGCAATATCAATTTCGTCCCCGACAGCTTGCCGTATCTCGGCAAACCTGTACTTTTGAGATTCGATGTACGCTTTCACACCTCGATTGGCAGTATAAGGCTCCAAAAGCACCTTGAAGGCGGTGAAACCGTTCTTTTTTCTTTCAAGTGCCCTGTCAATAATTTTTTCCGTAGTAGCACCCCAACAGTGACCGTACATCCTTACTTTTTCACGATATTTACCTCCGAGCATTTCATAGACCGGCATGTTATAATACTTTCCCTTTATATCCCACAAGGCCTGCTCAATCCCGCTGATAGCGCTAACTAGAATAATTCCACCCCGATAAAAGGTATTCCTATACATAGACTGCCACAGATATTCTATCCGTAAGGGGTCTTGCCCCATAAGAAAAGAGGCTTGCTCCATAATAGCGGTTTCCACAGTACGAGCACGACCTTCTACCATAGGCTCACCCCATCCGACAATTCCTTCATCAGTTGATATCTTGAGAAAGGACCATCGAGGTTTCACATGAAAAACTTGGAGATTAGTTATTTTCATATTTTCCTCCTAAGAAATATTTGTTGACGACCAGGAGACATTGAGATTATTCTCGGTAACTACGGGGAGCAAGGCTCCTCCATCAATATCAAGGCAAGATCCAGTCATATAGGAAAACTCTTCTGATGCTATTCTGCATATAACAGCCGCAATTTCCTCGGGATTAGCGAAGCGTTTCAATGGAATTTTTGCCTTTGCCTGTTGAATAGGATCATCTTTAGGCCAACCCACATCGGTATATCCGGGAGCTACAGCAACAACTCTAATTCCATACCGGGCTAGTTCGAATGCTGCATTCTTTGTAAATTTTGCAATTGCCATTTTTGTGGGGCCATAAACGCTGGCAGTAGGCCAGCAACCATCTTTCTGATTCGAGGAGACATTTAAAATGACGCCTTTCTTTTTCATATCGATCATCTTTTGTGCCGCCCGCTGAGTACAGAAAAACGTTCCCTTCCAGTCAATGTTTGTGACCGCATTCCATAACTCCTCTGTAACCTGAATAAATGGAGCAAAAATACTCACTCCTGCATTATTAACAAGAAGATCAATAGATCCGAACTCCTGAAAAAACCGGTCAAACATCGAATTGATTTCAGAAAGGTTTCCGACATTGGCTTTCAAAACAAGAGATCTACGTCCCATTTTCCTGATGCGCTCTGCTACCTCGGTAGCCTCTACACTATGGACATTATAATTCACTCCCACATCATATCCCCGCTCAGCTAAAGCAAGGGCTACTGCTCTTCCGATTCCTCTACTTGACCCAGTCACTAAAGCAATTTTACTCATATAGTTACCTCATTACATTTTAAGATCTTTGATACTTACATCCATTTGTTCCCCAAACTCCTAATTCGAAAGAAAATAGCGTCCCATCCAGAGAAGATACCAGGCCATTATCCAATCCATTCAGGATAGAGGTGAAGTCATTCTTGCCTCTAGATAATAAGCTGGGTTCGCTTTTTTTATCGGATTATTATATGGACTTACGTAATCTTTCCTGCTTGATCTGATCGATCGTAACTGCAATAAGAAGAATTCCTCCTCTGGCAATATATTGATAAAAGGTCGGGATATTCATCAGATTCATAGCATCCTGGACCGTTCCCATAATCAGAACACCCACAATAACCCCTTTTATAGGGGCTATCCCTCCCTTCAATGATACACCGCCCAAAACACAGGCGGAGATTACATCGAGGGAAAACCCTAGAGCTGCATTTGGCTGTCCGGAAGTCATTCGGGAAGCAAGGACAACTCCGGCAAAACCGGCCATGAGTCCCTGCACCATGAAAATGATGATTTTCGTTCTATCAACGTTTATACCGGCAAGATACGCAGCTTCGATATTTCCTCCAATGGCCAGGGAATCCTTTCCATATGTAGTTTTATTAATAAGGATACCGAACACCCCGAAACAAAGAATGCTAATCAATATAGGATTGGGAATTCCAAAAAAATTCCCGTTTCCCAAACTAAAGAAATTCGCGTTGCCAATAGTTCTTGCCTGACCTCCGCATACGATGAAAGTGAATCCACGGACCATCTGTGCCATTGCAAGTGTGGTAATAAGAGCGTTAATATGAATTTTTGCGATGATCAACCCGTTCATCAATCCGATAAGACCTCCACCGGCTATTCCACAAATAATACCCAGGAATACATTTCCTGACATATTTATAACAACTGCGGCTACAACTCCGGAAAAAGCGACAATCGATTCCACAGAGAGATCGAAATCACCTGAAGCAAGGCAAAACAGCATAGTACATGCGACCATACTAACCATTGAAACCGACAACCCCAGGGCTATCATGTTACGTAAGGTGAAAAAATAAGGAATGAATAGGGAAAAAAGGATAAAAAGTACAATGTAAACAATCACTATTCCGGAATTTGTCCAAAATCCCCTAAGTATTTTCATGATATTAAAAGATCTTTTTGCGGTGATCCCGCTGCTATGCTCAGTCATATGACTTTTCCCCCTAAGAAATCCTGTTTTGCTTGTTATTTTTTGGCAATGCAAAATGAAGAACCTTTTTTTCAGTTACATCGGCATGGTCGAGTTCTGTGATTTTCTGTCCATCACGCATAACAATTACTCTGTCTGAAATACCTAAAACTTCCGGTAGTTCACTTGATACCAGAATAATGGCCTTACCGGATTCGGCTAACTTATGGATCAATCGATAGATTTCACTTTTAGTACCCACATCGATTCCTCGAGTCGGTTCATCCATAATGATTACCTTGGTTCCGATAGACAAAAATCTTGCCAAAATCACTTTCTGTTGATTCCCTCCTGACAGGTTTATAACTAATTGCTCCAGGCTGGGCGTTTTTATTTTCAACTTGTCTATAAAATCAGTAGCATTCTGCCGTTCTTTTACCTGGTCAAGGAAAATACCGAATTTGACAAAATGTTTTCGGACAGTAATATTTATATTCTCGTTTACATCCCGCACCGGGATTATACCTTCACGCATCCTATCCTCCGGACACAAGACAATTCCGGAGACAAGAGCATTACCCGGATTTTTAATGAACACTTCTTTACCATTCAGAAAGATGTTTCCTGATTCCTTTTCAGAAAGACCATAGATAATCCTCATCAACTCGGACCTTCCGGCCCCGACCAAACCATAGAAACCCAGCACTTCTCCACTTTTCACAGAAAAATTTACAGGTTTCTGGATTCCAGGACCTTTTAAGCCTTTCACCTCAAGCACTGTCTCTCCCTGTTCTCTTGACTTGTATCCGTAAATATCAACTATGGAACGACCGACCATTTTTTTTACTATCATATCATTGTTGACTAAACGCATATCCTCAAACGTTTTTATCAGTTTTCCATCCCTGAACACGGATACAGAATCGCACAGCTCAAATATTTCATTCAAAAGGTGAGAAACATATATTATTACACAACCCTGCTTCTTCAGATTGCGAACGATAGTAAATAACTGATTTTTCTCTTTTTCAGAAAGACTCGATGTCGGCTCATCAAAGGCTATAATTTTCGCATTCAGTAACAGGGCTTTCCCGATTTCAATCATCTGTCGCTGAGCAATTGGAAGATTTTTAACAATAGTATGTGGATCGATATCCTCTAATAATAATGCAAGCTGCCGGGCAGCTATGTTATCGAGTACGGATGTCTGAATAAATCCATGTTTCGCTGGGAGATGGCCAAGTAGTAAATTTTCCGCAACGTTCATTTCAGGAACAAGATTCAGTTCCTGATAGATAACCGCTACACGGGAATCTCTAGCGCTTTTAGTTGATTTAAATCGTATTTCCTTCCCGTTTATAAAAATACTCCCCTTAGTTGGGGTATAGGCTCCGCTCAGTATTTTTAGAAGCGTGGACTTCCCTGCGCCGTTTTCCCCCACAAGACCGTGAATTGAACCTTCATTAACACTGAGAGATATATTGTCTAGAGCTTGAACACCGGGGAATTGCTTGCTAATACCTTTAAATTGTAAGTACCCGTCCATTGTTGTTCCTTTCGAACCGGGGTTTTGGATTTATCCAGAACCCCGGTATAGAGTAACGATATAAAAAGAACCTTCTCTTCTGTTATTTCTTAATCTAATCCCATTTCTTTAAGTATTTGCTGGTAGTTTGTGCGGTCCATAAGAACACCTGCGGTTGAAATAAGTTTTTGTGGTTCTACACCATCTTTAATCCATTTGTACATATTTTCAGCAGTCCCAAAACCGTGTTGTTTGGCAGCAAGGAGAACAGTAGATATAAATCCCGTCATCTCTTTCTTTTCAAACTCTCCGATAGCAATAGCACTGCCGTTGATACCAACACCAATGATGTTCTCAGCTTCGATACCATTTCCTTCAAGGGCACGTACTCCACCAATGGTAGTGTCATCACAAAGAGAATACACAAACCAATTCTCGATTTCCGGATGAGCTGCAACAAGGATATTTGTGGCGTCAAAACCGGCTTCGATATTAGAACTGGTCTTAGTGGGAGTATCGAAAATGTTTTTTTCAGAAAAGCCCATACTTGTCAACATATCGCTGGCACCGTCAGTACGCTCCTTGCTGGTGGGAAGCTCATTAAAAGTCAGGCAAGCTGCTCCGGTAGAATTAAGATCCCACCCTCGATTTTTAGCTTCTTCCATACAAGCCTTACCGACCTGCTTTCCAATTTCATAGGCAGAAATTCCCATATGAGGGACATCTTCCATTGGCTTTCCATCAAACCCGATAAATCTATCATCGACACTCATTACCTTGAGTTTATACTGATCCGCTTTCATCTTGATAGATGGACCTAATTTTACATCAGGGGTGCAGATGACAAAACCCTGAACATTTTGCGCTGCAAGATTATCTATGGCGGCAAGAACTTTTTCCCCATCCGGTGTACCGATTTTTACCAGTGTAAATCCATATTCTTCTGCGGCCATGTCTGCAAACTTCCATTCATCCTGGAACCATGGATTTTCGGGCATCTTAACGAGAAATCCGATCTTGACTTCGGCAAAGCTAAATGAAGTAAATACTAGAATTAGAGCTAATGCTAATCCCATTACTAATAGATTACGTTTCATAAAATTAATTCCTCCTTTAAAATTTTAACTAAATAAAATAATTTAACTAACTACCTATATTATTTCTTTTTTATGCACCTCCTTTTTTAAGTTAATTTGTCTTTTCGCTCTTTCGTTATCAATTATCAAGAAGAAAAAATTACTTGTTAAAATAATGTATAAAAATTATTTTTAACTAAACTCACACACTAAATTTTAATTGGTTTAATTGATTACATTTTTTCATGTTTTTAATGATAGTATATTCCTTTCTACTACCTCAAGCGTTGCGCTTCATTATTGGACTGTTGATTTTAATAACATTCTTATCTTTGAACTCTACCCGATGATGCTCCTCCAGCTAAATTAGTTACCTCTTTTAGTGAAAGTAAAGGTAAGTCACCAGGAATAGAATGCTTAAGGCAAGATGCTGCTACTGCAAATTCAAGAGACTCTTTATCATTAGGCAAATTATTAATACCGTAAATTAAACCTGCAGTAAAGGCATCTCCTCCTCCTACCCTATCTACAATATTATGAATTTCATACTTTTTTGAAATAAGAAACTCTTCCCGATTATTAAGAACTGCTGACCATCCATTTTGGTTTGCAGAATGGCTTTCCCTCAAGGTTATGGCAATTTTCTTGATATTAGAATATAAACCAAGAACCCTATCGGTCAATTCTCTATACTTTTCTGTTTGGAGTCTTCCTGACTCTACATCCACATCCACTTTAACACCAAGAGATTTTTGACAATCCTCTTCATTTCCCAGGACAATATCAATATATTTAACCAACTCACCCAATACCTCAGGGGCAGACTTCCCATACTTCCATAACTTTCCTCTGTAGTTAAGGTCACAGGAAATAGTAATACCTTTTTCTCTTGCTTTTTTTACTGCTTCTAAGGAAAGTTCTGAGGCCGAAAGAGAAATGGCTGGAGTAATTCCGGAAATATGGAACCAAGTTATTTTATCAAATACTTTATCCCAGTTAATATCATCAGGTTTTGCTTCAGCAATAGCTGAACGAGAACGATCGTAAATAACCTTGGAGGATCTCTGATTAGCTCCGGTTTCTAAGAAGTAGATACCTAACCTGTTTCCTTTTCTCACCATAAGTGAAGTATCTACACCCTGTTTTTTTAATTCTCCAATACAGGCATCTCCGATAGGGTTATCAGGGATTACAGAAACATAGGCAACGTTTAAACCAAATCGGGCTAAACCCACCGCTACATTCGCCTCTCCTCCTCCGAAGGTAGCTTCCAGGAGAGGAGTCTGAAAGAATCTCTCTAGGTTAGGTGATTTCAGTCTTAACATTATTTCACCAAAAGTAATATATTTTTTCATTATTTTCTCCACTGTAAATATTATTTTTGCAAAAGATGAATGGCAAATCCTGATACCTCTTGAGCTATATAGATTGCTTTAAGTTTACCATTCTTCTCTTTAGCAGTCTCGGGAAGAGTTGAAATTCCTTTCATTTTTAAGTAGGTTATCGCCCTATGAATATCATTAGTGGCTATAGCAATATGACCGTGCTTTCCCAAATATTTATTTTTGATAATCTCAAAACTTGAACCAGCAAAAACAGAAGTCGCTCCCTCTTTTAGAGAGAAATAAAAAAGATGTGAAAGTTGGTTGGCAGAATTAAGAGTCTTATCTTTATTTTCCTCATTTATTCCCAGGTGGGCAAACTCAAAGCCGAGAATTATAGAAACAGCTTCCCTGGTAAGTCTGGTAATATCATCAAAGTTACCTGAAGAGATAAGTTCAGGCTTTACCATCCAACTACCACCACAAGCAAGAACTTTATTTTCGGATAGGTAAGAACATAAGTTATTCTGATTAATCCCTCCGGTGGGGATAAATTTTATCCCGCTATAAGGTGCTGACATAGATTTAAGAAGCGATAGTCCACCTGATGCTTCGGCAGGAAAAAATTTTACTACTTTAATTCCTCTTTCCAGAGCCATTTCAATCTGAGTGGGATTATTAATACCGGGAGTGACAGGAATATCGTTTTCGATACAATAATCGACTACTTTGGGATTAAAGCCCGGGGAAACAATAAATTGGGCACCGGCAGAAACTGCTTTTTTTGCCTGTTCAACGGTCAATACGGTTCCTGCTCCAACCAAAAGATTAGGAAGTTCTTTGGTAAGGGTTTTAATTGAGTCTTCTGCGGCAGAAGTTCTGAAGGTAATCTCAGCAATAGGAAGACCGCCATCAATAAGTGCTCTTCCAAGTGGGAGAGCATCTTCAGCTTTTTCAATTTTAACCACCGGGACAATTCCCAGCTCACCGATTTTCTCAAGAGTCTTATTCACCTAAATGTCCCCCTTTTATAATTTACCATTATATCCTAACCGTGTAGATATCTTTTCACTTGTCTCGATAAGAGCTTTTTTCAAATCATTTTGTTTATTTTTATCTATCCTGAAAATAGGGCTTGAAATACTAACGGCAGCTATTACTTCCCCTTGATAATTCTTAATGGGGGCAGCTACACAGCGAACATCCTTTTCATTCTCTTCTCTATCTAAAGCAAACCCCTGCTCTCTTACATTATCAAGTTCTTTTTCCAATTCCCTTTTATCAGTGATGGTATTCTCGGTAAGGCGAGAAAGCACTTTTTCCTCTAATATTTTCTTTCTTTCTTCCACTGAAAGATAGGCTAACAGCACCTTTCCTAAAGAAGTACAGTGAAGGGGGGCTCTTTTACCCACGTAAGAGATCATCCTTATGGTTTGAGAAGACTCCTCTTTGGCTAAGTAAAGAACTTCTCCTCCTTCCAAAACTCCTAAATGAACAGTTTCATTACACTGCTTTACTAATTCTTTTAAATAAGGAGTAGCTTCTCTTGCCAGATCCATTTGGTGAAGTTTGGCCATACCTAATTCTAATAACTTCAAACCTAATCGGTATTTTTGGGATTTGGGGTCCTGTTCTACATAACCCCAATGCCTTAGGGTATCTAATATGCGGTGAGTGGTGCTGGGATATAACCCTAGTTTTTCACTGATTTCGGTCATATTTATAGCAGAACCATGTTGAAGTAAAATTTCCAAAATGGAGAAGGTTTTATCCAGAACTTTTATGGGGTAATTCGGATTTGCTTTTTTCATCTTGTTTTCCTATCTTTATTTCTGTATTATAGAACCCATTTCTATATATTATGTTATTTATATAATACAACATAGATTTTAATTTTGTCAAATTTTTTTATAAAATATTTTTAAGGTAAAAGATGCAGTTAATTAATATTCAATTTACTTAATGTTTCAGCGGTAAGGCGGGCACAACTATCTGAATCAGGGAAGGGGAGTATCTCGGCAGAGATATAACCCTGGTAATCTATCTTCTTTAAAGT
The DNA here is from genome assembly GCA_049676265.1 of Atribacterota bacterium. Classification (GTDB taxonomy): domain Bacteria; phylum Atribacterota; class Phoenicimicrobiia; order Phoenicimicrobiales; family Phoenicimicrobiaceae; genus Sediminicultor. The sequence continues at coordinate 1,666 of JBAUBA010000271.1, read as the reverse complement.
CTGAACTATTTTTGCAAAATCCAGATGGCCACAACCCGGTGCCCAGCGGTTACTGTCTGCAAAGTGAACATGAGTGATATAATCTTTCGCGTGAATAATACTGTCGTAGATTGAAACTTCTTCGATGTTCATATGGAAAGTATCTGCTAACAATCCTAAATTTGATGCGCCAACTTGTTCAATAAATTCAATTCCTTCGTTGAGGGTATTAATAAAATTACTCTCATATCTATTTACCGGTTCTAAGGTAAGTCCTATATTGTATTTTTTTGCAAATTCTGTACATTTTCTCAAACAATCAATGGTCCATTTTTCAGCTTCTGTTTTGTCTACATTTTCGTTTATTATTCCTCTTATTAATCCGATAATTACCTGGGCATTGAAATGGGAAGCAAATATTACCTGGTCTTTTATTCTTTCAACTGCCATCCTTCTAATCGTTTCATCAGGATCAGAAAAACTTAAACCTTCTTCTCCATAGGCTTGTCCGGTGCCGATGGCCGGGACTTCCAAATTATTTTCTTTTATTATCTTGATAACATCATCTATTTTTAAATCTTTAGGATTTCTAACTGCTAATTCTGCACCATCAAAACCTAAATTAGCGACTTTTTTAATACTTTCCTCAAAATCCTCTTTAAAGGCTAAAGCGGAAAATTTGGTAGGCTGAATAGAAACTACTATACTTTTTTTCATTGTTTTATACTCCTGTTGTAACTAGAATTAATAAAGGGGTTCGATTCATCGAACCCGCTAAAAGAAATTGCCAAGTAACCGGGGCGGATGAATCCGCCCCCTACACAAAAAACAGTACATTGTCCGAAAAAGTTTTGAGGGGCAGACACAAGATCTACCCCTACAACTATCTCCTGAATTCTGATTTCCTTTTTTACAACTCTACGCTAACTGCTATTTCTGTATTTGCCCGATATATGGCAACTCAAATACAGATTTCCAGCCTTTGCTCATCGGTTCTTTTAAGAAAGGTTCCATCTCTTTTGGGTCACGCAAGCTAATTTTTTCCACCGGAGGTATTTTCCCAGCCGGATAAGTCTCCATAACCTCATCATGAACCAAAGTTAAATACTTTAGGATAGCGGCAATGGGACGTTTTGCTTTTTCGGCACTCGATCGAGTCGGATATCCAACTACTCCTTCCGGAACAGCCGATCTTTCAATGGCAGATTGACCTTCTCCTTGCTGCCACCCTTGAGGTCGATGATAAGGATCAACAGAGGTATCAAAATGACCGCCGGGCAACAATGAATCACCCTCGGTGTCTACAGCATACTTCATGTCTAACATTTCAGGGAAGAGTAATTTGGCAACAGATGCTTCTGCCTCATCAGCATGAATAAAGTCAGTAGTGAGACTATCTTCTCTATCAATAGGAATAAAGAATTCTCTAATTGAGCGATGCCAGTCAATTACCCGATAGATACCCGGTAATTGATAGCGTTTGCAGAATTCTTGAATTGCTGATTCTAATATCCATAATTGTCCATGATTATTCACCCACATTTGCTTACGGAAACCATCATTCCAAAGTCCATACATCACGTTAATCATAGTTTCCCTTACTACATCTTCGGGCATAATAATAGTACCGGCCATACCGCAATGATGATAAGGATGTCCGCCATAATTTAAGGGAGGTAGAGCCAGG
>JBAUBA010000270.1:0-2852 GCA_049676265.1 Atribacterota bacterium | reverse complement strand
TAATTGCATTCCTCCTGCTCCTAAGGCCGGAAGTATAGCTACTACCAGTACTATGATTCCCATACCGCCCAACCATTGTATAAAATCCCGCCAGAAAAGAATGGAATAAGGATTTCCCTCAATAGGGGCAAGCACAGTAGCCCCGGTAGTGGTAAATCCGGACATTGATTCAAAATAAGCATCAATAAAATTAGAGAAAGTACCGGAAAATAAAAAGGGGAGTGCTCCAAAACCAGCAGCTAATATCCAACCCAGGGCAGCAATAGCAAATCCTTCTTTATGACCGATAGGCTCTTTTGAAGAAAAAAATTTCCATAATAAAAGACCGCTTAAAGAAGTAACCGCCATAGAAAGAATAAAGCTATTAATAACTGGTTCCTGATAGTAAATAGCATACAAAAGAGGAAACAGCATGCTTAATCCTAAAAAAAATAAAAGGCTACCTAAGGTAGTTAGGACAATCTTATATTTCAATTTTATTTCTCCCCAGCATCGAATATTTTTTCAATTCTCTTTATATCGGATGACAAGGCAAATATAATTATCTTATCTTCAGGTTGAATGATATCATCACCGTGAGGGATAATCACTTCATCTTGACGAACAATAGCACCGATAATGCTATTCTGGGGTAAGTTAGCCTTTCTTAGTGGGGTGTTAATAATTTTTGAGTGGGGACTAACTATTAATTCAATAACTTCTGCTTCTCCTTCTTTTAATAAGGTTAGAGAAATTATTTTTCCTCTTCGGATAAATCGTAAGATGGCAGAAGCAGTCGTCATTCTGGGATTTACTACGGCATCTACTCCAATTTTTTCCAGTATGGGAATATAGTTTGTTCTATCTACTTTGGCAATGACTTTTTTTGCACCCAGGTGTTTGGCCAATAAGGCGACTAAAAGATTATCTTCATCAAATCCTGTCACTGCAACGAAACCATCAGTAGTTTCTACCCCTTCAGATTTTAAAAGATCAATATTGGTACCATCGCCATTTATTACCAGGGTGTGAGGAAGGCTTTCAGCAATTTTTTCACATTTTTCTTTGTCTCTTTCAATTAATTTAGTGCTAATGCCTAATTTTGTCAATATTAAGGCAGCTTGAATACCTATCCTGCTTCCTCCCAAAATTATAACATTTTGCACACTTAGAGGTTTTTGGTTGAAAATTTCATTTAACTCCAAAAAATAATCTTTTTTAATTAAAACATATAAATTATCACCTGCAATAATTTTTTCTTCTCCATCAGGAATAATTATTTTGTCATTTCGATAAATAGCGGCAACTAATATAGGGTATTTAAAGGTGATAGCTTTTAATTGTTGATTAATAAAAGGGAAACTTTCTTCAACTTTAAGTTCAAAAAGTTGAACCTTCCCCCCGGCGAAGCTCTGTACTTGTGCAACGTTTATTGGCGATTTGAGTAATTTAACTATTTCTTTAGCGGTAGCCCTCTCCGGATTGATAGTAAAATCTATTCCTAATTTTTCTCGTGATAAGACATTAGCATACAAATATTCAGGATTTCGAATACGGGCAATCTTTTGAGGTACACCAAATTGCTTAGCAGTCATGCAGGCTATCATGTTTACTTCATCGCTGCTGGTTACAGCAATGATCATATCCGCTTGTTTTATTCCCGCCTCTTCTAAAGTGCGAACATTGGCTCCATTGCCTAAAACAGTGAGGACATCTAAATTATTTTGAACAGACTGTCGAATTGTATCATTTTTTTCGATTAAGGTTACATCATGATTTTCTGAAGAAAGAGTTTTGGCTATTTGGCAACCGACTTTCCCTGCTCCTATGATAATTACTTTCAAGAGATTCACCTCGTTTTATTTAAACTAAAATTAATCAGTTACTTATCAAATCCTTTTAACTAAAAAAGAGAAACTATCTGATTCTAGTTTCTCTGAAATATTTAGAAAATATATCTTGATTATCATATCTCCTTCCGCGCTGACGAGGTTAGCTGACGGGTTCGAGCTGAAAGGATTGCCCTACTCATTGCGATAACTAAATCTAATGAGATTCACCCCAAAATCTTGGTTTCCCCGTTCCCCCTTTTAAGGGATTTAGCAATTAAATACAATAGTCTTTTTTACTTTCGAATTTTATACCTTTTTCTGATATTTGTCAAACCAAAAATTATAATATAGTATCGAGTATCGAGTTAAGAAAGGGAAAAAAAAGATAGAAAAAGATAGCATTCTTCTTTTTATCTAACTACTCCGCTAAAGTTTACGCTAGCTTCGTATAGCTTATCAAGTATCGCGAACTTATCAGTGGACGGTCCTCTGGCAGGTTTTTTAAAAAAAGCCTTACAGAGGTTTTATAGGTTTTTTTCTTGACAGAGAAGATAGTTTGGAGTATAAATAAATATAGAAAATAATGTTGACAAAAATAGTATGAAAAAGAAGGGAAAGTTAAGATGCCAAACTATGATTTTGAATGTCAGGATTGTCACGAAAGCTTTGAGGTTAGAGCAACTATCAAAGAAATGGAAGAAGGCAAGATATCCTGTGTAAAGTGTAAGAGCAAAAATATCAAGAGGATTTTTAATGGTTGTGGATTCTGCACCGGAAAGACTTCGTCCTCGATGAGTTCAAGCTCAAGTTCTTGCAGCTCTTGTTCCTCCGGTTCTTGCTCTACCTGCGGGTAAAATATAAAAAATTTCGTACAGATAAAAATTTAAAAAAGGTAATGGTTTTGGCAAAGATAAGCCGTTACCTTTTTGTTTTTTAAAAATAAATAATATTTTTTAAAAAATTTGCAGGAATTCGGGGGAGGCATGTAGAATAATAATTTAGTTAACTAGTTAACGGTTAATCGGTTAATTGGTGAATTGG
>JBAUBA010000269.1:0-2567 GCA_049676265.1 Atribacterota bacterium | reverse complement strand
CTTTGCGTCCTATCCTTTCAGATAGTTTGCCTTTATCAACTTTTTAGTAGTGATTTATTCTTTTTTCAAATTTCTTTTCTCTCTATTTATATTATTCCCCAAAAACAACAATTTTAGACAAGATTATTTTATATTATTTCATATAAAAAATTTGTAAAAAAGGAACTTTTTTGCTCAGCAACCCATTTTTTTAAAAATTATTCTTTACAGGAGAGAAAATTAATGCTATTATGAAATCGATATCAGAAAACGATTTCATAAACAGGAGAAGTTATGGAAAAAGTGCTGGTATTAGGAAGTATCAATATAGATTTTGTCTCCTTTGTCTCTCGCTATCCTCAACCCGGTGAAACTCTCGTTAGTAATGATTTCGGCATCTTTCAAGGAGGTAAAGGCGCCAATCAGGCTATCGCCCTGGCCAAGTTAGACGTTCCTACTTTGATGTTAGGCAAAGTAGGAAAAGATGCCCTCAGTGATTTTGCCCTTTCCTCACTGCAAAAAAACGGAGTAGATACTACCGGAATTTCTAAAAGCCGGAAAAGTTCTACCGGTTCTGCCTCTATCTGGGTCAATGCCCAGGGTCAGAATTCTATCGTAATCTATCCCGGAGCCAATGGAGAAGTTGATGAAGATTTTATTACTCAGCATGGAAAATTCTTTGATGATGCCTCCTGGCTTTTAACTCAATTTGAAGTCCCCTTGAAATCAATTCTATTAGCCCTAAAACTTGCCAAAAAACATGGCTTAAAGACCGTGATGGATCCTGCCCCGGTAAAAAAATTTAGCAATAACCATCTTTGGGAATTGGTAGATTATCTTCTTCCTAACGAAATAGAACTAAAAGAACTTACCCATACCGAGGATGTTTTAAAAGGAATTCATATCCTTAAATCCCGGGGAATAAAAGAAATTATTGTTAAATTAGGCAAACAAGGTGCAGTATATGAAAATGAGGGTAAATTACTTTCTTTCCCGGCTGTACCGGTGGAACAGGTAGTAGATACTACCGGAGCCGGGGATTGTTTTACCGCCGGTTTTTTGCATGGAATGATTCAGTGGGGAGATATCCCCCGGGCGATTAAGATAGGAAATCTAACTGCTTCTTACTCTATCCAGAAGAAAGGGGCAGCGATATCTTTTCCCAAAAAATCTGAAATTGATTGGAAAAAATTGGAATGAAAAAAAAGTGTACTATTTATGATGTGGCAAAAATAGCGGGTGTTTCACCTTCAACGGTGTCCAGAGTAATGAATTCCCCCGAAATAGTAGCAGAAGATACCCGCCAGAAGGTTGCGAATACGGTAAAAGAATTGTCTTATATTCCTAACATGATGGCAGCAAGTATGCCCAGGAGAAGGACAAATTATATAGGTTTGATCATACCGGATATAACCAATATATTTTTTTCTAATCTGGTAAGAGGGGTTCAGGATATTTGTGAAAAGCATGGATACAGCGTATTGGTGGTGAACTCAGATGATAGCCAGGAAAAGGAAGGTCGTTATTTAAAGCTTTTATATTCCCGGCGGGTAGATGGAGTAATTTTGACGGTAGCTGGTTATCGGGAGAAGGAGTTTCCCAAAGAAGAGCTGTCCTTGCTTGAAAAGATGAATATAGTGCTTATTGATAGAGAAATAAATGGAATGACAACTCCCATCGTTAAGGTCAACAATTTTTCCGGGGCTTATTCTGCAGTTAAATATTTACTGACAATGGGGCACAAGAAGATAATGTATTTAGCCGGAATAGAAGGGACCAGAACTAATCAGGAAAGAGAAAAAGGTTATCTTTCTGCCCTAAAAGAAGCCCGTATAAGTTGGAAAAAGGAATTAACGGCTGATTTTCGCTTGGATACTGCTTATCAGAAGATAATAGTCTATTGGCCGCAGCTACAAAATTCTGGAGATCTACCTACGGCTATCTTTGCCGCTAATGACCTGATGGCTATCGGGGCTTTAAAAGCCTTTACCCAACTAAAGGTCCGGGTACCAGAAGATATATCCATAATCGGTTTTGATAACATACCCTTTTCGGATTGTACTTATCCACCCTTGACCACCATTGCTCAGCCTACTTACCTGATGGGACAGAAGGCAGTTGAAACTTTAATAAAACTTATAAATAAGAAGAAAATAAAAAAATCTGTAGAGTTTGAAACTGAGCTTATTGAACGGGGTTCAGTAAGTAGATGGGAGATGAAAAAATGAAAAAAAGCGGTATTTTAAATCCTCAACTTAATCGGATTATCTCTTAGATGGTCCATCGTGACATGTTAATAATTGCAGATGCCGGCCTGCCTATTCCTAAAGAAGTGGAGAGAATTGATTTAGCTTTAAAATCTGGAACTCCTTCTTTTGCGGAAGTTTTAACAGCAGTTCTTTCCGAAATGCAGGTCGAGGAGGCCTATGTAGCCAAGGAAATTAAAGAGAAAAATCCTCAAATCCTAAATTTGATTTCATCATTGCTAGGGGAAGTTAATTATATTACTCATGAAGAGCTAAAAGAATTGTCTAAACAGGCCAGAGCGATTGTCAGGACGGGAGAATGTAGTCCTTATGCCAATATTA
>JBAUBA010000268.1:0-5903 GCA_049676265.1 Atribacterota bacterium | reverse complement strand
AAAGGCAGATTAGTGAATTGGCAAAGAGGAGAATAACTATTTGAAATACATAGAAGTTGGCGTTATTGCCTTTATAGTTTCTTATATTTTGACTCCCTATATGGCGCGTGTAGGGAAAAAACAAAATATGGTGGATATACCCGGTCATCGTAAAATACATGAGGAAGCTATCCCCAATTTGGGAGGGATAGTTATTTTTTTTGGATTTTTACTGGGCTTGCTCCTTATAGTGCCGATAGAAGGACAGGCTAAAGCCCTCTTGATAGGTGGGGTAATTATTCTGTTATTAGGGGTGGTAGATGATATTGCCAACCTTTCTCCTAAACATAAATTTTTAATTCAGATGATACCGGCATTAATAGTGATTATATACAATAGCGATCTGATAAATAGTTTTATTGTTAATCAATTGAAAAGCCTTGATTTATTAGGTTATCTTCTTTATCCTATTTTAATCTTCTGGATAGTAGGAATAACTAATTCCATCAACCTGATAGACGGTTTAGACGGGTTGGCCTGTGGAGTTTCCCTTATTGCCCTAGTAGCTTTTCTTATTTTAGGCTTAAGACAAAATTTAGAGACTCTCAGTCTTATATCAATTGCCCTGGCGGGGAGCATATTGGCTTTTTTAAGATTTAATTTCTACCCAGCCAAAATGTTTTTGGGGGATTCCGGCAGTACTTTTGCCGGTTTCATGTTAGCCTCCGTAGGGGCTTTGTGGGTATTAAACAGTGGGAATGCCTTTTTTATTTTAATTCCTATTATTGTTCTGGCTCTACCCATTTTTGATACTCTGTTTGCTATCTGGAGGAGATACCGGAGGCATCATCCCATATTTCAGGCCGACAAAGGACATCTTCATCATCGACTTTTAGCCCGGGGAATAGCGCATAAAAATGTCGTGTTTATTTTATGGGGAATAAGTGCCATCTGCAGCGTAATAGCCCTTATTTTAGCGCTCTAGCGTAAAAAGGGAAACAAAGGGGCCAGGCACCTTTGTTTCCCATTTGTGGAAGAAAGGAAACATGAAGTTAGAAAAGAGAAAAGAACAAGTAAATGAAAATGAAAAGACCACCGTTTTAGTTACCGGTGGGGCGGGTTTTATCGGTTCACACATTGTGGATTTGCTCATAAAGAATAATTATGAAGTTGTGATAGTTGATGATTTATCTTCCAGCAGAGAGGAGAATATCAACAAAAAAGCCCAGTTTTATAAATTAAATATTACCGACCAAAAGGGTTTGACTGAAGTATTTGAGCAGGAAAAACCTGATTTTGTATGCCATGAAGCCGCCCAGATTAGCGTATCTTTTTCCGTGAGAGACCCTTTATTTGATGCGCAAACCAATATCTTGGGTTCTTTAAATCTATTGCAATGTTGCCTTAATCACCGGGTCAAGGGAATAGTTTTTGCCTCTAGCGGAGGAACTATTTATGGAGAACCAGAGCATTTTCCCATCAGTGAGAATTATCCTTTCAGTCCCCAATCACCTTACGGAATCAGTAAGGTTACAGTTGAGCATTATCTTGATTTTTATCAGAAAAATTACCATCTTCCATATGTAGCACTAAGATATGGAAATGTTTATGGGCCCCGTCAGGACCCTTATGGTGAGGCCGGGGTTATCGCTATATTTATAGAAAAGATGCTAAAAGGCGAGATTCCCACTATAAATGGTGATGGAGAATATATCAGAGATTATGTTTATGTAGAAGATGTAGCCCAAGCCAATTTACTCGCTCTTCAAAATATGGTAAAATTATCTAAAGTTGTTCGGGAAAAAGAAAAAGCTAAAACCAAAGAAGAAGAAAAAAAAGAATCTGAAGCAAAAGTTGAAGCTCAAACTAAAGCTGCAGCTGAAATTAAATTTAACGGCTTCAATCTGGGGAACGGACGAGGGGTTTCGGTAAATGAAATCTTCTCCCTTTTAAAAGAGATTATAAAATTCCCTCATCCGGCGCATTATGGGCCTCCCAGGGCAGGGGATTTAAGGAAGAATATTTTGGATTGCCGCTTAATTAAAGAGGTTTTAAGGTGGCAGCCCGAGTTTGATTTTTCAGAGGGTTTAGAAAAGACGGTTCGCTGGTTTAGAGAGAATATTCACTAATTATTTTAATTTTAAAAATTTATTTTAAAAAGAAGGAATTTAAGATACTTTTGTCGTATTAAGATATTTGGATTGAGTAGAAAAAAGCTCAAGAGCAGAAAAAAGGCTAAAAACAGAAAAAACAAAGAAATAAGACAAAAGTAAAGAGAAAAAAGAAACAAAAGAAATAATGAAGGAAAATATATTTATATGTTAGAAACCGGAATAATATTTAAAATTGCAGGTATCATTATTTGCGGTGTGTTGATGGTCATCCTGGGGAGAGCAGATAGAAAGAAAAAGCTTCCCACAGAGGTAAAATTAATATTTCAAGTTTTAATTTCTCTAATTATAATTTATTTTGGAGTTAAAATAGAATTTTTGCGCGATCCCTCCTCCTTATCCTCCTCATCGGGAGGGTATCTTTATCTTAGCTATTTATCTATCCCCTTGACCGTAATCTGGCTGATAAGCATAACTAATTCTATCGGTCAGGCAGATGAACTGGGAGACATCACTCCCAATATCGTCTTTATCGCTTCCCTGACTTTTTTAGTGGTCTCCCTTATCCAGAGACAGGGATTAATTTTAGCAGAAACGCTGTCTTTGATTATGGCGGCGATTTCATTTATTTTTATCAAATATATACCCCGGGGGAAATTTTCTTCCTACTATATGTCTTTTGGATTTATGTTAGCAGTGATTGCTATCGTGGGTGTATCCAAGAGTACAGCAGCTTTAACTTTATTGATTCCTCTTTTAATTTTGGGCGTACCGATTATAGACAGCTCTTATTCTATTGTGGCTAATTATGCCAGTCAGGAAAGTCCAGGCCCGGGCATAGGAAAATTTCCATTGTTTTCGGGAAGCGGAAGTAGAAGCAGGTTACGTCAGAAACTGCAATCTTATGGATTTTCGGCTCAAGGAGCGAATGTAACTATTATCGGGGTCTCTCTCTACTTGAGTTTATCGGCTTTTATTATTTCTATATACCAGAATTTATATCTACTGTTAACTTTGACTGCTTTTGGCTGGATGGCTTTTGAACTATTGAAAAACAAGGTTCGATCAGAGGAATTGATTATCGGAAAGGATATTTTGACCAGCCGCATAAAACTTTTTCAAGTGGGAATTGACCAGGTAGATAACCAAGAAACTATTCAAAAAATAGAGGAATTTATAGTATCTAAAAAAGCTCATCAGATTGTTACTCCGGATACTTTGGCTGTATTGCGGGCAAGGAAAGACCCTGAATATCAGGCTATATTAAAATCTGCAGATTTGGTTACCCCTGATGGGGCAGGCATTTTATGGGCTGCCACAACTCTAAATCATCCTTTGCCTGAAAGGGTAACCGGCATAGACATAATACATAATATATGCCGATTGGCTGCCAAGAAGGGGTATTCCTTATATTTATTAGGCTCTTATCCTGCCGTGACCAGTGAGGCCGCCTTAAATTTAACCAGGAAATATCCGGGAATAAAAATAGCCGGAACTCATCATGGTTATTTTGGTGGTGGGGGTCGTGAAAATTGCGGAGATGTTAAAGAAGGCGATAGCGGTAAGAATAAAGACGAAGAAAAGATTATTGCCGAGATTAAAGAAAAGAGACCTGATGTATTACTGGTGGGCATGGGTGTTCCCAAACAGGAAAAATGGATTAGTAAAAATTTAGATAAATTAGATGTTCCGGTCTGTATGGGGGTAGGTGGAAGCTTTGATGTCCTTTCCGGCAGGATACCGCGGGCACCATTGTGGATGCAAAGACACGGAATGGAATGGATTTATAGATCGATTAAGCAGCCAAATAGGGCTTTTCGAACTTTAGCCCTTTTTTACTTTATTTGGTTGGTAATTTTAGGGAAGATAGTGTATTCTCTAAAAGAAGTAGATGAATAATAGATAGCAGATACGGATAATGCTTAATAAGTAGATGATAATTAGTTGAAATAGCTATAAAAATAAAAAATATTAATAAATTTAGTATTGATGCACTATCATAATAGCCACAGATAATAGAATTATAATACTGCCGGTCGCTCTATTTGCTTATCCTTAAAGTGCTAAATGTTAAAATAATTAAATCCCCCTCAATATATCTTATACAAACATCACCCTTTATTTTATATCACGAACCGTTTTTTCTAATTAACCAATCAAATAAGGAGATAGCTGATGAAAATATTACTTAAAAGTGCAATAATTGTAGTTGTCTTGCTAATTCAACTTACTCTTATTAATTCGATTACTATTTTGGGATTAAAGCCTGATTTGATATTGGTAGTGGTAGTAATTTTTTCCTTGCTGAAGGGAGAAAAAGAAGGGACTATCTCCGGATTTGCTTCCGGCCTTTTGCAGGATATATTTTCTACCGGCCTCTTAGGAATAAATGCTTTGGTAAAGACAGTGATAGGTTTTACCTGTGGAATTTTAAGAGAAAAAATATTTCATGAACATATATTATTTCTTATTCCGGTAATAACTTTTATTGCATCATTTATACAAAGCATTTTAATATTTTTTCTATTACGTACTTTTGGAATCGAATATAACCTGATCTGGAGCTTAAAACAGGTAGCCCTCCCCGAGGCTTTGTATAGCAGTCTGCTGTCACCTTTCATTTTCCTAGTAATAAATAAACTTTTCCAGTTATTGGAAAGGTAAACTTTAGTGCCAGGCACCAAAGTTTACCTTTATTCTTGTTCGTATTTAAAGTTTGAAACCGAGGAGTAATTATGAGGGAATCTTCTACAATTCCAGAAGATGTGAAACAACGGCTAAATTGGTTATTGATATTTATAATCATTTGTTTTTCAATATTAGTTATCATCCTGTGGTATTTGCAGATGATTAAGGGGGAGGAATTTAAGGAAAGAGCGGTAGAGAATTGTATTCGTTCTCTGGTAGAAGACGCCCCGCGAGGCAGGATTTATGACCGCCAAGAAGAATTATTGGTTACTAATCGTCCAGCAGTAGTAGTTTCTATAATCCCGGCAGAGGTCGATGATTTAGAAAAATTGAGTGAAAGACTAAGCAGAATAATAGGTATTTCTCCGGAAGAAATTTCGCAGACAGTAAAAAATTACCGGGAAAACCCTTTTAAGCCGATAAAAATTCTGGATGATTGCAAGACAAATAAGATAGTGGAGATTGAAGAGAGAAAAGATGAATTAAAAGGAGTGGTTTTAGAGGTTAAACCTCGGAGGGATTATCTTTACAATGATTTTGCAGCCCATAGCCTGGGATATGTGGGGGAAATAGATAAAGAGGAGTTGCAGCAATTTGGCAATCCGAAATTCCAGGGAGGGGACATCATAGGAAAAGCCGGACTGGAAAAATATTATGATGATATTTTGAGAGGAGAAAAAGGAGGGAAGGAAGTCGAAGTTGATGCCTCAGGTCAGGAGATAGCTGTTTTATTGTATCAGAAACCGGTACCGGGCGAAGATTTGGTCTTAACTATCGATAGAGATTTACAGCTCTACGGAGAGAATTTACTTTTTGGCAAGAAAGGTTCCATCATAGTAAGTGAGCCTAACACCGGAGAAATATTAGCTATGATTAACAGACCTTCTTTTAGCCCCAACATATTTGCTAATGGAATTTCCAGTTCTGATTGGCAAAGGCTTTCTTCTGATACCGATTACCCTTTGACTAACCGAAGTGTCCAGGGTGTTTATTCACCCGGTTCGATATTTAAAGTGGTCACAGCGGTAGCCGCTCTGGAAGAAGGAGTTACCAATAGAAACAGAAAGATTTATTGTTCGGGTAGTTTTGAATTAGCTGGGCAGGTCTTTACTTGCTGGAACGAGA
>JBAUBA010000267.1:0-12664 GCA_049676265.1 Atribacterota bacterium | reverse complement strand
TCATTTTATTTTTTTAAACATGGGTTGATATTTTTTTCCATCGATAATTGGTTCAATATGAATGGTAGTTTCAATTTCCATTTTCTCTCTTATCTTATTTTCTAATTTCTCGGAAATCCTGTGCGCTTCGCCTAATTTCATTTCAGCAGGTAACCTGATATGAAAGGTTAACTCTTTATTGTCACCATACTTATGACAATGAAGGTGATGTAATAAAACATCCTGTGACATATTATCGGTTACAATTTTCTCAATTTCTTTTTTGAAATCTTCTGCTGGTTCTTTCCCGATTAAGGTACTTACTGACTCTTTCAAAATAATATAAGTAGTATAAAATATGACCAATGATACTATAATGCCCATAACACTATCCACCCACCAAAAATACCTTCCCGTAAAAATTCCGACTAAAATCATAAGGGATACCAGGGCATCGCTCCGGTGGTGCCAGCCATCAGCAATAAGCGAGCGTGCATTAATTTTTTTCCCGGCACCTATTGAAAACTGTGCCAATCCCTCTTTTACTATTACAGAAATTACAAATACTATTATGGCCAAGGTGCTATAGACAGCAGATTGCTGATTGTTAAATCTCTGAACTGATGCAATTAGAAAATTAAATCCCACTATCGCTAACATAGTGCCAATGATAACCGAGCTGACTACTTCTGCCTGGCCATGACCAAAGGGATGTTCCTTATCAGCTGGCTTAGAGGAGATTTTGAAACCTATAATTACCACCAGTGAAGTAAGTGAGTCAGAAAAAGTATGCCAGGCATCAGCGATTATAGCTATAGAAAAGGTCTTCACTCCCACCCAATATTTCAAACCAAAAAGAAGAGTATTTAGAATGATAGAGATTACTCCTTCTAAATATCCCAAAAATATCTTATGTTCTTTTGATACCGGTGCTTTAGAATTAGATTTTGAAAACAATGTTTCTACTCCTTTATTTTGAATAAATATTTAAATAATAAAAATATTTTGCTTATTTTTAGTTCACATTAACTAACTTATAGTTAAAATATTTATTTTTCTAATCTACTATCTTGCTTAATAAGTTAATAAGGGATTTCAATTCACCTTCAGTTAACTTTGAAGTAAACATATTGGAAATTCTCATATGAATTTTACTGTGTACTTTTTCAATCTCTTTTCCTTTTTGTGCCATATGTATATGCGAAACCCTTCTATCCTCGTCAGATTTTACTTTCCGGATAAATCCTTTTTCTTCAAATTTATCAATAATAGCTGTAATAGAAGGCTTGCTTAAATTTAATTCGGTTGCAAGCTCACTCAAATTGGGATTATCCAAATTTGAAATTACTTCAAGATAATGCATTTGCTTTCCGGTAAGCTCTGAAAATCTACTCCCGGTTATTGTTTTTTCCTCTATTTTTGCTATTTCAGTAGTGAGTAAAGTTATAATATCTGTTAACATATAATCTTCTTTTTCCATTTTACTCCCTCTAAAATATAATTAGTTTATATTTACTAACTTTATAACATATAAAATTTATTTTGTCAATAGTTTAAAATTTAAAATTTAACTAACATAGTTTAAACAATTTTTCTATTTAAACATAATATTTTTTTGATAATCCAATCAAGCACTTCATTAAATATCCTGGGTCTATAATTAAAAAAATTATTTTATAACTATAAAATAATCTAAAATCATTAGGATAATCAAATAACTAATAGAGAAAAAATAAATAAGGACAGCTATTTATTAATTTATTTATATTCCTCCTAGTTTTTAAGTAACGGTATCCCTGACCTGATCGTACTTTTCTTGCTCTCCCCTGTCAATGATCTCCCGCAGAGCTTCTACAACCTGCCATACTTCATAAAAGGTATTATAAAGAGCCACAGGGGCCAAGCGTATAATATTAGGATAACGGAAATCGGGAATAATATCCCTATCCTTTAATGCCTTATTGATCCGGGCAGCATCCTCGTGTTCTACAGCTACATGGCCGCCCCGCCGCTTTTCTTCCAGCGGGGTCCCAATACGAAAATTGTAAGGAGGAACGGTTAAGCCCTTCTCATTTAACAAGAAAATGAGATAAGAGGTAAGCTTTAAAGATTTCTCCCTTACCCGGTTTATGCCTGCTTCCTGAAATATCTTGAGCGAACCTTCCAGGGGCGCCAGGCTTAGGAGGTGAGGGGTTCCAATTTGCCATCCCCCCGCACCTTCAGCTTTTTCAAATTCCAGAGACATCTCAAATTGTTTATCCTTACGATAGCCCCACCATCCTACCAGGGAAGAACTTTCAGTAAAATGCCTTTTATTAATATAGAGGCTGGCAACACCCCCAGGCCCGTTATTCATATACTTGTAATTGCACCAGAAAGCAAAATCTACACCCCACCGATCAAAATAATGAGGAACAGCCCCTATAGAATGACTGCAGTCAAAACCTATGGGGATACCTCTTTCCCCCGCTTTTCGAGCCAGATATTCCATATCTAAAAGCTGACCACTGCGATAAAGGACCGAAGGCAGAAGAACCAGGGCAACCTCATCCTTCATGGCTTCAACAATATCTTCTTCTTCCAGAAAACGACCATCCCGACTCTTGATTAGTACCAGGTTCTCCCGGGGATTGAGCCGCTTTAGTCTAATTTGACTTTCCAGGGCATAAATATCAGAAGGAAAGTTCAGCTCATCGGCCAGGATTTTTGTCTTTTTTCCCCGAGGATGATAAAAAGTCCCCACCAGGGTGTGTAGGTTCACCGTGGTAGAAGATGTGGCCACCACTTCTTCCGGCATAGCTCCTACCAGGGGAGCCTGTCTCCTGCCCAGCTTTTCTGCATAATCAAACCAGGCAGGTTCAGCATCCAGCCAACCATCAATGCCCAGGCCCTTCCACTGGTCAAGAAACCGCAGCAAAACCTCTTCCGCATCCTGAGATAAAAGACCCAGAGAATTCCCGTCCATATAAATCTTACCCGGTGGAAGGTAAAAGCGCTGTCGAAAACAAGACAATAGATCCTCTTTGTCCAAAATATGAGCTCCTTCTTTGCTGTTTTTAAATAAAAACATAACTACTTCTCCTCATTTCTACAGACACTAAAACACTTCACATATCCGTAGATTATGTTTTTAAAAAAATGGGAAGTGTTGTCTTTGATTATTATTTATTAACCTTGATAGATATCGCTAATTTTTTTACCTTTTTTTAAGATCAGGTGTACGTTTTTTAATTCATCCGGAATATTTATTTCCTGGGGACACTTTTCAAGACAGATTCCACAATTTGTACATAATGATGCATTTCCGTTAGATTTTGTCTTGTTTAATTTTTTCGGAGAGTCTACCATTTTTTTATAATCCCTTTTATGCAACCATTTACGAACATTGCTTCTTTCCAAGGCTACATTGTTCAGGAGAGCAAAATTCTGGGGAATATTTACCCCCAAAGGACAGGGCAAACAATATTTACAGGATGTGCAGGGAACCAATATTTTCTTACGATAAATTTTAATTAAATCATCTATTATGCTCAGATCTTCTTCATGTAAAGAATTTACTCCGGATCTGTCAGCACTATCACAATTTTCTTTTAACATTTGCAAATTTCCCATTCCGCTTAAAACCACTGATATTTCCGGAAGATTCCACAAATATTGTAGCGCCCAATCAACCGGAGATCTTTGTATTTTCGACCTTTCCATAACTTCCCATGCTTCAGCTGGCGGGTTTGCCAATCTTCCTCCTTTTAGGGGTTCCATAATAACCACTGCCATTCCTTTTCCCGCTGCATATTTTAAACCTTCGGTCGTTGCCTGGATCGCTGTATCCATGTAATTATATTGTATTTGCACAACATCCCAATGATAAAAATCTACAATCTCTTTAAACACCGGTAATGTATCATGAAAGGAAAAACCGATATACTTGATTTTTCCTTTCTTTTTAGCTTCTATCATTTTATCGATTAAATTATGTTTTTTTAATTTTTCCAACCCTGATTTATTCATTGAATGAAAAAGATAAGTATCTAAATAATCAGTTTGCAGTTTTTTTAATTGTTTATTTAAAAATTTATCAAAATCTTCTGCTTTGTTCACCAAAAATAACGGGCTTTTGGTAACCAGATGCACTTTTTCTCTATAGCCGTCCTGAAGTGCAATTCCAACAATTTTCTCGCTTGCACCAAAATGATATACCCATGCAGTATCTACATAATTAATTCCTTTGTCGACTGCACTTTTAATCAGTTTAACTGATTTTGGCATATCAGCCTGTAAAGGCATCAGCTTTTTTGTTGGAAGCCTCATACAGCCCAATCCCAGAGCTGATACTTTAAAGTCGGTAGAGCCAAATTTCCGATACTTCATAAAATCCTCCATATATTACTAACAACTAATTATTTTAAATAGGCACATCCTATTTTTTCTATGGTTTAGCTTCTCCTTTGGATTCTGCAGTCCCCTGCCTTATCAACTCAATCTCAAAAAGTTTTGGCCAAAATTTTCCAGTCACAAACAACCGACTATTCTTTAGGTCATAGGCAATACCATTAAGAACATCAACTGTCTCACTATCATCTTCCGGACTTAAAATACCTTTCAGGTCTATCCAACCAATTACCTGGCCGGTTAGGGGATCAATCCTGGCGATACGTTCTGTCTGCCATATATTGGCATATATTTCCCCTTGAATATATTCTAATTCATTGATTCTGGTCACGGGAGTATTGTTTGCAGAAACTTCAATCTGACTAATTTCCTCAAAAGTTTCAGGGTCTAAGAAATGCAATGTTGCTGTACCGTCACTCATGATTAGATGTTTTCCATCATGGGTAATACCCCAACCTTCATCCGGATAGTTAAACTCTTGTAGTAATTTAAAACTGCATTTATCATAGATAAAACCGATATGAGATTGCCAGGTCAACTGGATAATCTTATTTCCATAAACGGTCACCCCTTCGCCAAAAAATTGAGGCGGCAGTTCACAAATTTGTAAGATTTCTCCTGTTTCTAATTTCACTCTACGCAAGTTGGAATATCCACGAAGACCTGTTCCTTCATATAAAACACCATCTTCAAATACCAATCCTTCTGTGAAAGCATTTCTATCATGAGGATAAGTATTGACAACCTTATAGGTATAAACCGGAATAACATTAGAATTGGCGGAAGGCTCTAGATTCGAGTAATGATAAATAAAAAAAACTCCAGTTAATGCCAAGAGCCCGATAACCGATATTTTGATAAATCGATTCATGGTAATTTCCTTTTATGCCTTCTATCGCCAATAGATAACGGAAATAACGGGGGAGATTTAAACTGTTATTTATTTCATTAAATCTTCCGAACGATCAAAAGGAATCCGGTAGATTTCCAGAATTTCCTCATGTGTATTTTTTGCCATCTCCCGGTCAATCACAATTTTCTGGTCCCACTTATTCTCCAGTATGATATAATCATCCTGAATTGCTTCCACTTTTGCAACAAAATCATTCAAATTCCATATCTTTTCGCCGTTAACAGTATCAACCACCCAGCTATTTACATTTTGATAGCCTTCATTGACATCGGCTGCTAAAGATTTTAATAAAACCACCACTTGCTGACCTTCTTTTTCGGGAATATTATTCTGCAAGTGATAGATTAATTCCGTGGGAGCAGACTGATACCACTGTGAACCCCAGATATGCAATAAATTTCTACTTAAAGGACAAAAGATCAAACCACCATAGATATAATAGGAAGGCAATGTCTCATATTGTTCCATGGGAACAAGCTGATCTTTCTGTGAAGATCGATAGAGATTAACATCTAAGGAAATTTTTTCACCATTCCTTAAAATATCCATTCGAATGTTTTCGCCAATCTGTTTTCCCTGAATGGCATAAGTCAATTGAGTCCTTTCGTGGGTTCTAAATTCGATGGTCCCATCATTACCCACTTTATAATTTCCGATAGATAGCAAAATATCATTAGTCTGCAAGTTTCCGTCGGATGGTGACCCAGGAATGATTTGATTGACCAGAACACCGCTCATGTCTTTCTCCATTTGATAATATTCTCTCAAACCCTTATTCTCCATATCCTGCAAGTTCACACCCAGACTGGGGTAACCGTCATAAGTACCATCCATTAAATCATCGAAAAAGTGACGGATAACCGTCACCGGTACCATATAACCGATATTTTGAGAAGTAGGAATACCCTGCATAACCACTCCGACGATCTTATCGTCCACCAAAACCGGACCACCGCTATTTCCAGGATTGATGGCGGCATCGATTTGTCCGGCTAAAAATACCGAAGAACTATGGACATATGGCTGATGCTCAATTCGAGAGATAATCCCCTTAGTGATGCTTAACATATCACCACCCATAGGAAATCCATAGACCAGGACTTCCTGTTGAGGTTCGGGTAGTTCTCCTAAGGTTAAAAAAGGCTGATCTTCAAAAAATGCCGGATCTTCTACTCTTATTAAAGCCAGGTCGGTTAAATGCGAAACAGCAACCACTTCCGCACGATGACGCTCAGTTTCTCCGTATTTACGCACCTGAAGGAAAGTTTGATCACTAACCACATGGGCATTGGTCAATATAAGATTATTTTCAATGATGCAACCGGAACCGGAAGCACCCCGGGGTCCCTGCATACTCCAGGGATTATAATAATCCGGAGAATTGCTAACGACATATACTTTTACAATGGCTTCTCTGACATCTTGAACCTCAGCGAATACCGAAGATGTAGTAAAAAATAAGAACATGGTGATAAATAAGAATATCAACATGTGTTGTAACCAATTTCCGAAAAGCAAAGGTGAACTCAAATTTCTTGATGTATTTTGTTTTTTCATAATAATAACTCCTCTTTTATTATAATAATCATTTATGGATACAAGTATCCGACTCTTTCCATTGTAACATGAATACCGGGCAAATCAAACCTCCTGTTTGAGTCAAATAGATTGTGCACCATTAAAGTTATTAAAATATCTAAGATGACTTTTTTTAGATTAGTTATCAGTGAATGTGAATAGTTGGTAGTGAAAAACTATAACGGCAATACAAATATTTTAAAAACAAAAATATTTAAATAATTTTTTTAAATCAGGTTAATCAAGAAAAGTAGTATGGGGATTATCAAAATTAAACCAAAGGTGGTAAATAGCCAGCAAGAATTTGCCAAATCCAGGTTTAACCCATATAGCGAAGGGGGTATTAGAGAATGAAACGCTACCGGAGCTGAAGACAGAATGAGTATTACCTTGAGCGGTAAACCATCATTGATTTGATGGTAACCCAATAAAAAACCGATGGAAACCATGACAGTCGGTACAATCAAAAATTTAATGCCGGCAATTAAAATAGATTCTTTTTGGTACTGTCTTACTTTGCTTAACCTCATGGAAAGGCCTATTGAAATTAATAATAAAACGGTACTGACCGGGATAAAAAGAGAAATAATCGTGGTATAAATTGCAGGGCGCAACAAACCTGATGCATTGAAACCTAATCCAATGATAATGGAAGCCAGCCCAACCAGAATAAAGGTATCTTTGAGCATCGCTTTCAAATCAAAAGCATTTTGATTTTGTTGCTTGTCTTTCATCGAATAATGTTTGGCAACGGAAAACCCGATTGCATAATAGGTGATTTGCAAAAAAAAGGTATATAAAGGAACCAGCTTATATCCTTCTTCTCCTAAAAATAGAAAGCAGATTAATCCTCCGATATTGACCAGGTTACTAAAAAATCCGCAGCAAAAAAATGAACCTGTATCTTTATTGTCTAAATGGATGCGTCTGGCAATCAATATGGCAATTGTTCCGCCCAGGATGATATTAAAAATGCCCAACACCGGAAAAAGAAGGAGTTTTATCTGATGAAAATCCATTGTCCAGTAAACTCCGATATAAGTGACAGGGACAAAAAATAATATGGCTAATTTTTGAAGGAATTTTCTTATTTTCTCTAAAGAAAAAGGAAAGCTTAGAATGGATTTTTTAACTAAAAGTTGTATTAAATATCCTGTTGCTAAACTGATAAAGATAATCAAAAAAGAATTTATTAATTGTGTGACCAACGGAAAATGCCCCTCTTATTGTTTATGATAATATCAAAGGATTAGCCAAGACTGACAGCAATGTTTTTTTCTCCCGATTATAAAATAAATCCTCTTTTGCTTCATGGTACAATTAGTAAAATATCATATCATAAAATGGTCTTTTTTGAAAATAATTTTACTGCTTCTGTAACTTCCTTCTGAAAAACTTCTTTACCAAGCACGAAAGACTTTATAGACTTTGTGTTCACAAGACATCCCTCAATGTTACCCCTTTTTCTGACCTCATCAGGCTCTTTCGATAGGTCTATAATATTTCCTTTCGTAATACCTTTTAATTTAAATTTCTCTATTTGCCTCCCTCCTTTTTTTATTTCTACTAAAATAGTATGTGCGTATGTTTTAAATAAATTAATTTATTAAAATTAGGCATATGGAATATTCGAATAGAATTACTCCTGTTTTTTTATAGTAGACTCCACTTTCTCTAGTCTTTTTTCTGCGTCTTTAAAGTAAGCTTCAAGCTTTTCCAAAGTAAGAAATTCCGGAGCAGTATCAGGAACGCTTAAATAATAAACTATCATATCAGGCATTTCATTTTGATAATCTTCTATCTTTTCACTTTGATAAAAGAAAAATGTTCTTTTCATCATTTCCTTAAATGATTCTCGATTTAATTTGATTATGTTTTCCTTTTTTAATTTTTCCCCTTTAATTATCCATTCCTCTGAATCTGAAAAAGGATGGGAAGCAATTAGGCCAAAAGTATGAAATTGCTTTAAATTATCTTCTTGAGAAATTATTTTAATATGCACCCAGGAATTACTTTCTTCTGATCCCTTTAGAATAGCCCAAAATATGGAAATTCCATTTGCTTTGAAAGATGAATCTGCTCCGTGGTATTTATTCGGTTCGGTTTGCTGATCGGCAGCTACCGAAAGATTACAAAATACATTTAAACTTAAAAACAGACAGGTCAAAAAAATAAAAATCCTTCTTTTCATTTTTAATCTCCCTTCTTTTTAAAAATTTTCAATTCTTCTTCGGGTAAACATACTCCCACTTCTTGATTTAATAAATATTTCGCACATTCAACGGCATTATAAGAGGTTATATTTAGTGTACATCCGTAAATATCTACGGTGAATTCGACTTTCTCTCCTAAAAAAACTTTTTCGATAATAATGCCTTTTAATTCTTCTTCTGCTGCTGCTGCTGTTTTTTTAGAGAGTTGTACAAATTCAGGTCTTATAAAAACATTCATTTTTTGTTGGGGTTCAATGCCGTCTGAGGCAGTAGGAATTTTGTAAGCATGATTAAATATTTTCACTATAACAAAACCATTGTCCACTTCTTGTACTTCTGCAGGAAGAGTATTAATTCTGCCAATAAATTTGGCTACAAATTCTGAATTCGGTTGAAAATATAGCTCTTCTGCTGTTCCTACCTGTATTATCTTCCCTTTATTCATAATGGCGATACGGTCAGATATAGCCATTGCTTCCTCCTGATCGTGAGTTACATAAATAGAGGTCATGTTTAGAGATTGCTGCAGGCGTCTTATTTCGCTTCGGGTATGAACTCGTAATTTTGCATCTAAATTTGATAAAGGTTCATCCAGCAGAAGAACTTTTGGTCTAATAACAATTGCACGAGCTAGGGCTACCCGCTGCTGTTCTCCGCCGGAAACCTGATGGGGAAACTGGGCTTCATAACCGGTTAAGCCCACCATTGCTAAAATTTCATTGACTCGCTGTTTTTCTTCTTGTGGAGGAATTTTTTGCACTTTTAGGCCATAAGCAACATTTTCATAAATAGAAAGATGAGGGAAAAGAGCGTAATTTTGAAAAACAAAACCAATATTCCTTTTGTTTGCCAACAAATTTGTTACATTTTCTTCCCCAAGAAAAATAGTCCCCTTGTCTGGCTGCTCAAAACCGGCAACCATTCTTAGGGTAGTAGTTTTGCCACATCCAGAGGGGCCCAATAAGGTTACCAGTTTAGCATGTTCAATGTTCAAATTAACATTATTAACTGCTTTTACCTCACCTTTTACTCGGTGTAGAAAAGTCTTATGAATATTATTCAAATGAATTCCAATTGCTTCCATATTATCCTCCTAAAATGTTAGACATATCAATTGCTCCCGGCCCGCGGAATAATCTGAGAAATAAATTAATAAACATAATCACTATAAAGACAATTACTACTACCAGGGTTGAAAAAGCAGCAGCAACTCCTAATTCCAATTCGGTCATCTTATCGAGAATACGAACGGTAATAAGGGTCCAATTTATGGAAATCAAAAAGATAGTAGCACTGATTGCTGTCATTGAACGGATAAATACTACCCCTAAGCCACTAAACAAACCGGGGAGAATAAGCGGTATGGTTATACGTTTAAAAGTGGTTATAGCATTGGCCCCCAAGCTAAAGGATGCTTCTTCGATGCTTGGGTCGATTTGCTGAAGAATAGCCACGGTAGTCCGAATTCCTGTAGCACCATAACGGAAGACATAACAGGCTATGATAATAATTGCCGTTCCGGTTATCATAATCGGGGGATTATTAAAAGTGATTAAATAGGCGATTCCTACTATGGTCCCGGGCAGAGAGTAATTAATCATGGAAACAATCTCCATAGCAGATCGGGAAATAAAAGTTTTTTTAGAGACTAAATAGCCCACAACAACCCCGTAAACACCCCCTAACAACATCCCTATAGTAGCAATAAAAAGAGTATCCTTTATAGCCTTTAATCCTTCAGTGAAAACTACTATATAATGTTTTAAAGTAATTTGATAATTGGCTCCGAATGCTTTTACAATGGAGGCATAGAACAAAAGAACATAGAAATATAAAATTAAAATGGAAATAAGAATACATACGGTAAGAAAAATTTTTCCTGTCCTTGAAGTTACACTTTTTATTTGGGTTTGCGCCCCGGCTTTACCAGTAATAGTTACATAATATTTTCGGCTCACCCAATATCGCTGAAGAACAAATACTGAAAAAGCGGGCACAAGAAGAATGAAAGATAAAACTGCCCCTCCCCTTATGTCAAATAATCCGGTAATCTGGAGGAAGGCTTCGGTGGGTAGTACCGGAAACCTACTTCCTGCTAAAATTAAAGGGGTAGCAAAATCAGCCAAAGAGGCAGCAAAGAGTAAAAGAAAGGAGTTTGCTAATCCTGGAATAGTGAGCGGTAGAGTAATAGTTTTAAAGACTCTTCCCCGGGAACTTCCCAGGCTAAAAGCCATATCTTCTACTGTAGGGTCAATGCCAGATAAAACGCCTTTTAAAGTTAGATAAGCAATGGGGAAAAAAGTAATAGTCTCGGCAAATAGTACGCTATGCAAACCATAAACATTAAAAGTATTTATTCCTAAAAGATTATAAGTTATGAGTCCTCTCCGCCCAAAGGAAAATATCATAGCAATGGCTGTGGTGAAGGGGGGAGAAATAAGAGGCAGTATAATAGTACCATCTAAAAATTTAGACCAGCCTTTGGAAAGATTAGATCGAACGGAAGTAAAGGCAAAGAAAAAACCAAGAACCGTCCCTGATAAGCCAACCAGGGTAGCCAGAAGGAGACTATTCCAAAAAGCTTGTAAGTGATTGCGTTTACCCAAAATTTCTAGGATATTAGTCAAAGTAAAATGCCCGCTTTTTTCAAAGGTCAATATGATAATTTTTGATAAAGGGAAAAGAATAAATAATAACAAAAAGAACCAAATCACAATGATGCTTAGCAAAATTGCCGGGTCCTTAGGTAACTTAGTAAATACTTTTTTTCTAAATACATTTAAAAAAGCGGGCATTTTTTCCTCTTTAATTTATTATGTGATTCTAATTATGGTTATGGCAACACTTTTTCTATCCACTCATCTACAATGCGTTTACGATTTTCTCCAGCCCAAGTGCTGTCAATTGGGAAAATGTTTGCGTCTTTTACCACTTCAGCAAGGCTTGGTTCAATTTCTACATCAGGATGAGCAGGAATAAAGTTAATTTTATATTCTGCAAAGAGATTTTGCATTGCCGGACTTGAAGCCCAGTCTATTAACTTTTTACCTAATTCGGGATTTTTGGCTCCTTTAAGTAAAGCAATTGCTTCAACAGAAGTACCGATTCCTTCTTTGGGGAAAGAAACTACTACATCATAGCCTTCCTGTTGAGTTTTCAGAGCATCGACTATGAAAAATATTCCTGCTCCGGCTTGACCTAAACCGACTGGAATGGTTCCTCCTCCACCACTTTTAGTGTAAACTTGGACATTGGCGCGTAATTTCTTCATGTATTCGAAAGCTTTATCTTCATCTCTATCAAAAACTTGAAGGATGCTAAATATCCTGGTAACAGCTGTGCCTGAAGTACGAGCATCGGCCATTTGAATCATGTCTTTATAAGCTGGATCGAGTAAATCATCCCAGGATGAAGGTGGATTGAGATTTTTTTCTTTCAGAAAACCTGCATTGGACATAAATACCAGCGGGTCATCGGCAATACCTACCCAATATCCATCAGCATCTTTAAATCTGTTTTCCAACTCATCATATACTGGTGGTTTATAGGCCTCAAATACCCCCTCACTAATCCCTGCACTGTGAGTTTCTAC
>JBAUBA010000266.1:0-2352 GCA_049676265.1 Atribacterota bacterium | reverse complement strand
ATACAGAATCTCCCACTATAACTATATAGATTTTACCGCTTTTTGCTTCCGATAACCAATTTTGTTTTACAGGAGAGATAACTCCTGCCTTTTCTACTGCTTCCACCAAAGCATCCCTTATAGGAACAAAGGTGTTCAATCCATCTTTAGAATTCTCAAAGTTATAATTATCCCCACCGGTGAACATGAAGTCATTGGTTACCACAGTGTAATACTTATCCATCTCAATAGGTGTGCCATCTTCTAAAACCATACTGGTAATCCTGTTGCCCGCTTCTGCCTCTGGATTATAAACGGCTTTTACTCCCGAAATCGCAACCCAGCCAATATCATCATTCATGATACCATGTTCAATATTTGCCTTTACATCTGCGCCGGATAACTTCATAGTGTATAGGGTGTTATCAAAAGGCATCACTTCATATAGTATCCCTGCAGTAATTTTTCCTGCTGGAATAGGGACTCTAAGCCCACCGCCATTGGTCATGGCAATCTGAACTCCAGCCTTTTCCCTCATCACATCACAGGACCACTCACCCAATAGAGATGGTCCGGCATATCTGTCATGGTCTAACTCTACCGTCGTTTCACCCAATACTCTTCCCAAGACAGGTGCTAAATTCTCATTATAGCTATTATATAGTGTCAGTGTATCAGCATCATCTTTGAGAGTATCCGCTCTCTCAAAAAGATTGTCTAAGAAAGGCTCTGCACTTATAATTTTATTATTCTCATCGAAAATAAAAGTCAATTTAGCAAATGAACGACCTTGATAATAAGCTTGTACAAGAGGCTTATTATTTACCAAACCACTAATCCTTTGGTGGGTATGCGCAGATATCACTGCATCTACTCCATCTACTGCACATAAGTCAGAAGCTTCGCCGGTAATGTTTCCTTCTTGGTCCTGAAAAGCACCCAAATGAGTTAAGGCGATAATAATGTCTGCTCCTGCAGCTTTCACCTTAGGCACCCATTCGGTAACTATTTCTATCGGGTCTCTGAATTCATAATTTTCTACATTTGCCTTCAGGGTCTTATAAGCGGTTTCTGGGGTAGCCAAACCAATAAATCCAACTTTTACTCCTGATCTTTCAATAATGGCAAATGGGTCTGCCCAATCAACCGGCTGATTAGTTCTTTTATCATAAATATTTGTGCAGACAAAGGTGAATCCACCATCTTCTGCCCATTTTGTAATTCTATCAATTCCCCAATCAAATTCATGGTTGCCGACTGCCGATAGTTCTATGCCTATTTCTTTAAAAACAGCAGACACTGGCTCACCATACAAAAGGTTGGACATGGCACTACCTTGATAATTATCCCCAGCAGATACTATAATTGTGCCTTCAGGATTTTTTGCTTTTTCAACCATTAAAGCGTCGGCGAGTTTCGCTGCTCCGACATTTTTTCCGGCAGGAGCAAGGGCTCCGTGATAGTCATTAATCGATAATACAACGACCTCTTTTTGTGCAGCCAAAACAAAAGAAATAGAACTCAAAACCAACAAGAAAGTTAACGAAAAAATTAATAGTCTTTTACTTAATTTAAATCTCAGCATATTACTTATTATCCCTCCTTAAATATTTTTTAATTAATTTCCCAATTAATCAAATCCTCACCAAACTCAGACTTTTAATCATTGTGATAAATTAATCACCTCCCTTTCCTTATCTAATGCTTTAACTCTTACTCTTATATATCAATTTTTGTCTTTAACCTAAGCATTAACCATATATATTTTTTAATATTTACTGGCAATTATGTTTTAACAAACAATTAGTCTCTATTCTATTTTCTACATTTACCTTGAACAATCCTTCTTTTTTATAAAAAATATTTTAAATTAATTAAATTCTTTTTTACTTATTAATTTTATATCTTTTATTATAAAATTTACTTAGCTAATTGTTTTATAACAAGCTACTATCTCTCCAAAGTAAAAAGTATGATAGTCATTATCGGCATAAACATCTTCTTTGTATTCTTTACACAAAAAATCGGGATTCATTTCACTTTTATATACAATTTTACATTCATAATGAAATCCAGGTATATTGATAATAGGAGCATCCACTTTTTGTGCAGGAACAACAGATAATTTGCATTCTTTAAATTTATTAACATCTCGACCAGATTCAGTACCACAAAAGTTTAAAGCTTCTTCTGAATCCTCTATAGGGATGCTAACCGTAAAACTGGAGGACTTTTCGATAATGTAATGAGTAAATCGGCTCTTTCTAACCATAACCGTCATAATCGGCTTTCTCCACATATAGCCAATAGCAGCCCAACCAATAGTCATAACATTTTTTTCCCCATCTTTGGATTTAGCTACCAGGAATGCAC
>JBAUBA010000265.1:0-2005 GCA_049676265.1 Atribacterota bacterium | reverse complement strand
TTTATGAGTTAATTCTAATCTTTCGCCTAAGGCAGTAAACATTACGGTATGTTCACCAGCAATATCCCCGCTTCGAATCGAGTGAATACCAATCTCTCCTCTTTTTCTCTCTCCGGTTATTCCTTCTCTGCCATAGATTGCTACTTTATCCAGACTCACCCCTTTAGCTTTCGCAATTTCTTGGGCTAACTTTTTTGCCGTTCCACTGGGAGCATCTTTTTTAAACCGATGATGGGCTTCCACAATTTCTATATCGTAATCATCACCCAAAGCAGCAGCAGTTTCAGCAGCGAGTTTAAAGAGTAGATTTACTCCTAAAGACATATTTGGCGAGAGAAGAAAAGGAGTATCTTGAGCTAATTTATTAATTTCTTTGATTTCTTCTGAGGAGAACCCGGTAGTTCCCATAATCATAGCTTTTTTATGTTTAGAGACAATTTCCAGATGTTTTAGAGAAACTTGGGGATTGGTAAATTCAACTATCTGGTCGGAATTTTGAATTATCTCTTCCAAATTGTCTTTGACAATGATTCCGCTTTCTCCCAGGCCCACTGCTATTCCCCAATCTTTTCCTATATCAGGATGAGAAGGGGATTCAATTATTCCTATCAATCTCATATCTTTATTTTGGTATATTAATTGCGCAACTTTTGAACCCATCTTTCCACAACCGCCGCATACTATCACTTTAATCATAACCTTATCCTTCCAGTAAACCAAATTTAGTTAAATCTGCTTTTAATTTTGCCAGATTATTTTCACTCATAGGAGACATAGGTAAACGTAAATTACCGGAAGGCAGCCCCATTAACCGGGCACTGGTTTTAACCGGGATAGGATTGGTTTCGTAAAACATGGCATTACTTAAGGGATAGACTTTAGATAAGAAAAGTTCTTTAGCTTCCTGATAATTTCCTTCTTCGAATTCCCTGACTACATCAGAAACATCCCGGGGGATAATATTGGCTACCACCGAGATTACTCCTTTACCTCCTATGGATAGCACAGGAAGTAATAATTTATCATCTCCGGAAAGAAGCGTAATTTTGTCTCCGCATAATTCCATTATTCTGGTCATCTGATCTAAATTTCCACTGGCTTCTTTTACCGCCACAATATTTTTTAATTCGGCTAATTCTGCCAGAGTTTCAGGTAATATATTTACTCCGGTTCGGGAAGGGACATTGTAGACTACGATTGGTATATCTACTTCTTCTGCTATCTTTTTAAAATGCAGATACAATCCTCTCTGAGTAGGTTTATTATAATATGGGGTGATTATTAGTACACCGTCTGCCCCCGCTTCTTTAGCATGAGAAGTTAGGTCTAATGCTTCCTTGGTACAGTTCGAACCAGTCCCGGCAATTACCGGAACTCTACCCGCTACTGCTTTTATGGTTAACTCCACTACTTTTTTATGTTCTTCATGAGAAAGAGTAGGTGATTCCCCGGTAGTACCACAGGGGACAATACCGTTGGTTCCATTTTTAATATGAAACTCCACCAATTCTTTTATTCCTTTTTCATCGACCTCATCATTTTTGGTAAATGGGGTGATCATAGCTACAAAAGATCCTTTAAACATTTCTGTTCCTCCTTTTTTATTTAGTCGTTAGTATAGAATTAGCGTATAGCGGGTAGCGTTTAGCGTATAGTTTTGGATTAATAAGATACTTACCCTAATTCCTAATTAAATTAAAAAGTCAAAGCTAAAAGCGAATAACTATATCGATTAAATAGCTAACAGGATAACCGCTAAACTATCTAACCGGCTTATCCATCCTCGCGAGATACGATTCACGAGATACGAGATACGGTTGCTCTACTTGTACCTTGTATCTTGTAACTTCTTTTTCTCTTTACGCAATACTCGATACGCGATACGAATTTAGCTCCATGCTAAATTCAATTAGTTACCACAATTCCTGCTTCTTCTAGTGATTTATTGATTATATTGTAGGCGAACTCTCTGTCTTTCCATTCCAAAAAGATTAAAATATCTGTT
>JBAUBA010000264.1:0-9227 GCA_049676265.1 Atribacterota bacterium | reverse complement strand
CCCATCTATTATGTTAATGATGTGCCGCACATCGGACATGCCTATACTACTATAGCCGCAGATGTTCTGGCCAGATATAAAAAACTATCCGGATATGATGTTCTTTTTGCTACCGGGACAGATGAACATGGCCAAAAGATTGTACGTTCAGCAGAAAAAATAAATTTAACTCCTATGGAGCTGGTAGATAAGGTAGTGTTAAAATTTAAAAATCTCTGGCCCGTACTAAATGTGGAATATGACGATTTTATACGTACAACTGAACCAAGACATATTAAAGTAGTGCAAGAAATATTTAATAAATTATATAAAAATGGCGATATTTACAAAGGTGAATATGAGGGCTGGTATTGTGTGCCCTGTGAAACCTTTTGGACTGAGACTCAACTGACAGATAAAACATGCCCTACTTGTGGTAAAAAAATAGAGAAAATAAAAGAAGAAAGTTATTTCTTTAAAATGTCAAAATATCAGGACAAGATATTATCATATTTTGAAAAACATCCCGAATGTATTCAACCAGATACAAGAAGAAATGAAATTATAAGTTTTGTAAAAAGCGGCCTTAAAGATCAAAGCATAACCAGAACAAAAAAGAGCTTAAAATGGGGGATAGATGTTCCTTTTGATAATAATCATGTAATTTATGTCTGGTATGATGCTTTAATAAATTACATTACTGTAGCAGGATATAATGAAGATGATAAAAAATTTAAGAAATATTGGCCGGCAGATGTTCATCTTGTTGGAAAAGATATATTGAGATTTCATACCGTTATCTGGTTTACCATGTTAATGGCAGCCGGAATTGAACCTCCCCGGATGGTTTTTGCACACGGTTGGTGGACTATCGAAGGAGAAAAAATGTCAAAATCTAAAGGAAATGTAGTAGATCCCTATGAAATGGCAGAAGAATTTGGCGCTGATGCCTTTAGATATTTTTTAATGAGAGAAGTTTCCTTTGGGCTGGATGGTAATTTTTCTAAAGATTTATTAGTTAAAAGAATAAATTATGATTTGGCTAACGATTTGGGAAATTTAGTAAGCCGAACTGTAGCGATGATTACTCAGTATTTTAGTAAAGAAATTCCACAAGCAGGGATAGAAAAAGAAAAATATGATGTGGAGTTAGAAAATTTTGCTTTAACAACTATAGAAAAATACCTTATTCAAATGAATAATTTATCGCTTAACACTGCTTTGGAAACTATCTGGCAATTTATAAGAAGAACCAATAAATATATTGATCAAACAGAGCCTTGGATATTAGGGCGCGATAATTCACAAAAGGAAAGATTATCTACTATTCTATATAATTTAGCAGAATCTATACGCTTATCCACCATTTTAATTTACCCCTTTATGCCGGTAAAAACAAAAGAAATTTGGGGACAGTTGGGATTAGAAAGTGATTTAGAAAAAATAAGATTGGATGAAGATACTTCATGGGGAAAGTTAAAGCCAGGAATTTTAGTTAAGCCGGGGAAAATAATATTTCCCAGGATTGATACTAAAAAGAAAGAGCAGAAAGAGGCAAAAGAAGATAGTGCGAATATTATATCTTACGATGAATTTAAAAAAATTGATTTGAAAGTAGGTAAGGTTGTTTCTGCCGAAGAAGTAAGTGGAACAGATAAATTACTCAAATTGGAAATAAGTTTGGGGGAAGAAATAAGAACCATTGTAGCCGGAGTAAAAAAGCATTACTCTGCTGAGGAAATATTAGGGAAAAAGATAGTAATAGTATGTAATTTACAACCCGTAAAGATTAGAGGAATAGAATCTCAAGGTATGCTTTTGGCAGCGGTTAATAAAGATAATGTAGTTTTACTGACAGTAGATAAAGATATAACTGAAGGCAGTAAAATTCAATAAATTAAAATTGCTAGCCCTTAAAAAATATCTAAGGAGGGATATTTATGTCTAGTATAAAAACTAAAGGAGAAAAAGTTGATATGTCAAATTCGCTTAGAGAAAATATTAACAAAAATCTCGGATTGATATTTATAATTTTTATGTGTATCATAATTATCTTTTTTATTACATTACAAATTAATATGAATAACTTAAGTGTGCAGACGGAAAAATATGTTGAAAATATTAATCTGAATAACGAAAAGATAGTTGGTATAAATGAGGAGATAATCAGTCGAGTAGAAGATTTATCTAATGAAGTAAAAATGTATAGTCAAGTTAAAATAGGTAGAGATCAATTTACAGAAATTTATATGCAACTACAAGAATTAACCGGAATGATTTCAAACGAAGTTAAAAGAGAATATTATATTACAAAAGCAGTAAAGGATATTTCTGAAAATAATACCACCTTAGACAGTAAATCTATATATGAGATATCTAAAACTATTTATGAAGAAGCTGTAAAATATAATTTTAATCCTTTACTAATAACTGCCATAATAAAAACAGAAAGTAATTTCGATCCTAAAGCCGTTTCAGATTCTTATGCTTATGGATTATGTCAGGTAAGAAGATTTATTGCTCCGGAATTGGCGGAAAATATTGGCATTGAATGGGATGGTGCAGAAAAAACATTGTTTGATCCCATCAAAAACATTCAAATTGGAGTCTATTATTTATCTATGTTGAATAGAGATTTTAATGATTTAAAAACTGCTGTTATAGCTTATAACCAAGGACCTTATGCTGTACAAGAACGACTAACCAACAACCAGGAATTACCGGATAATTATGTGAACAAGATATTAGACTATTATGCTGATTTAAGAGGATTCAGTTTGGAAGAAGTTGAAAATGAGATCAAAGCTACCGAATAAATCTAGCGTATAGCGTACAGCGTTTAGCGTATAGAAAAATACAGTAGTTAGTGACAAGATTATAATTACAAATTTACAAAAACAGGTTTTTTGTTACATATCACATATCATAAATTCGTTTGTAAACCATTTAATCTAATTAATTTATTGGTAAATTGGTGGATTGGCAAATTGGTCAATTACCCAGTTACCCAATCGGTCAATTGGCCAATTGGCAAATTAGTCAATTAGCTATTTTGCTTATTGTACACAGTCAAAAAAAGTCATATAATTTCTTAAAATACAATATTGAAGATTAAACTTTTTCGGGGCAGGGTGAGGTTAAACTAAAAGATAACCAATTCCCGACCGGTGGTAAAATTACTCTTCTCCTTAATAATAGAGAGTACAAGAGGAGGTAATAAGCCCACGAGCTCGGTATTTGCTATTGTAAGTACCAGGTAGATCTGGTGAGAAGCCAGAGCCGACAGTAAAGTCTGGATGGAAGAAAAAATGCTTTATTATTAACAAAGATTATCCCCGAGAAAATATAATTTTTTCGGGGATATTTTATTTTAAAAAATATTTTAAAATTATATGGTAACAAAAATCATTTTTATTACTAATTAATTAACGAGCAAAATAAAAAAATAAAGAAGGAGAATCTATATGAAAAGTAAAAAAATTACAAGTATTGGATTATTAGTTGCCTTATCGATAGTGGCAGGGTATTTTATTCATTTTCCTATTTTACCCCAAGCGCCATTTTTATTGTATGATCCCGGGAGTGTATTTCTCCTGATTGGGTCTTTTAAATTAGGTCCGAAAATTGGTGTTTTGATGTCTCTGATAACTGCTATGCTTTTTGCTCTTATTACCGGACAAGGTGGTCCCTATGGCGCTTTGATGAATTTTTTAGCAACGGGAACTTTTGTATTTGTATCATCTCAAATCTATTTCTTGCACCATAACAAGAAGGGAGCAATTTTAGGATTAATCTTGGGGACATTAGCAATGACCTTAATAATGGTTCCAACTAATTTGATAATTACCCCTCTTTATTTAGGAGTTAATAGAGATATCGTAGTCAAAATGTTAATTCCAGCCATTATTCCCTTTAATCTTTTAAAAGGGATTATCAGTGGTTTCATAACTTTAATTTTATATAAAAGACTGTATCCCTTGATAATTAGCAAATAAACCTGAATTAATTTTTTTTGATAAATTATCGAAATGAATATATAATGAGTTAAATTAAAAATTTAAAGCGAAAAACACAAAATCATAATTTAAAATTTAAAACTTTTCGTATAGAGTAGTAATTTTAATGTAGGGGTCGGATTTATCCGACCCGAGTCATCTGGCTATTTTAATTTGGTGGGTTCGATAAATCGAACCCCTACATTTGTATAGACAGGCGAGACGCCTGTCCTATGGAGGGTAGACACAAGATCTACCCTCTACATTTGCTAATTTCTTTACGTAATACGAGATACTCTTACGGCTTTATTTTGTATTTTGATTTCTGGCTTCTTTTCTTTACTGGATACTCGATAATTGATACTCTATACTAGAAAAAAGAGGAGATAATTTTTATGAAAAATGTCGCAGTCCTGATGGCTGGTGGCCGGGGGCAAAGATTTTGGCCGCATAGTCGTTTTGATACGCCTAAACAGCTGTTATCTATCACTGGTGGAAATAGCATGATTAGAGAAACAATTAATCGTGTGTCACCACTAATTGATTTATCAGATGTGTTCGTCTCTACCACAGAAGATCTCTTTGATAGCATAAAAGATGCTCTTCCGGAAATAGATTATTTAAATTATATCCTTGAACCGGTAGGTAGAGATACTGCAGCCTGCATCGGTTTGGCTGCAGTAGTTATTGAACATAGATATAAGGATCCTGACACCACTATGATTTCACTTCCTATAGATCATATAATAAAAGATAGAGAAAAATTTTTAAACGCCATTAAAGAATCTTGTAAACTTGCTCGTGAAACAGGTAACTTAATCACCATAGGCATTAAACCATTGAGGCCGGAAATCGGATATGGTTATATTTGTGTAGGTGAGGAAGTAGAAAAGACCGATAACATTACTGCTTGTGTGGTGAAGAATTTTACAGAAAAGCCAGATTTAGAAACTGCAAAAAAATTTATAAGTGAGGGAAACTATCTTTGGAATAGTGGTATATTTGTTTGGACTTGCAGAGATATTTTGAAGGCTTTAGAAAAAGAGACCCCAAAACTTTACAATGGCCTGATGAGAATAAAAAATAGTTTAGGCACATTGGACAAAAAAGAAGTTGTAAAAGAAGTGTTTTATGGATTAGAAAAAATATCTATAGATTATGCTATTATGGAAAAAGTTTCTAATAGATTGGTGGTAAAAGGAGATTTTAGTTGGGATGATATTGGTTCCTGGACTTCGATGGAAAGAATTTTTCCTCAGGATAAAGAGGGCAATGTAATTAAAGGCGGGCATGAGGGAATAGATACCAAGAGATGTGTTATTGTAAATGATGAAGGTTTAATAGTTACTATTGGTTTATCTGATTTAGTTATAATATCAAGTGGAGATATAAAACTGATTTATCCTAAAAAACGAGAAGGTGACTTAAAGAAGATAATTAAAAGAATGATTGATAATGAAAACTATAAGAAATATTTATAATTAAAAAAACAAAGGAGATGTTAGATTTGAAGAACAAATATTTATTTACTTCCGAGTCAGTTACCGAAGGACATCCGGATAAAATGGCTGACCAAATATCTGATGCTATCCTGGATGCCATTTATAAAGAAGATCCTTATGGAAGAGTGGCAGTAGAGACTTTGGTAGCCACAGGACTGGTCATAGTCGCCGGGCAGATTACTACTTCTTGCTATGTTGATATTCCTAAAATAGTACGTCAAACCATCCGGGAAATAGGTTATACCAGAGCTAAATATGGATTTGATAGTGATACTTGTGCAGTATTAACCTCTATTGATGAACAGTCCAAGGATATAGATCGAGGAGTGAGTAAATCACTGGAAGTAAAAGAAACGGAAAAAGAAAAAAACAACATGGAAACTATCGGGGCAGGTGATCAAGGAATGATGTTCGGTTATGCCTGCAGAGAAACTCCCGAATTGATGCCCCTTCCTATAATATTGGCTCACAAATTAACTTACCGACTGGCAGAAGCAAGAAAAAAGAAGCTAATTCCTTACCTTAGACCTGATGGGAAATCTCAGGTTACAGTTGAATATGAGAATGGAGACCCAACAAGAGTAGAAGCGATAGTAATTGCTGCGCAACATCACCCTGATATTCCTTATGAAACTGTAAAAAAAGATATTAAAGAAAAAGTTATTAATTATGTTATACCTCAAAAATTTCTTGACGGAAATACTAAATATTTTATTAATGCTACCGGAAGATTTGCTATAGGCGGGCCTCAGGCAGATACCGGTCTAACTGGTAGAAAGATAATTGTAGATACTTACGGAGGATTTGGAAGCCATGGAGGAGGATGTTTCTCCGGAAAAGACCCAACAAAAGTGGACAGGTCAGGTAGTTATATGGCAAGGTATATCGCTAAAAATATTGTAGCTGCCGACTTGGCTGATAAATGTGAAATACAAATTGCTTATGCTATAGGAGTGGCTCACCCTGTATCTATTATGGTAGATACTTTTGGAACAGAAAAAGTTCCCCAACCGAAAATATTAGAACTAATCAAAAAGAATTTTGATTTACGTCCGGAAGCGATAATAAGGCATTTAGATCTTAGAAGGCCAATTTTTAGAAAGACTGCTTCCTATGGACACTTTGGGAGAGAAGATGAAGATTTTACCTGGGAAAAGACCGATAAAGCGGAGATGCTAAAAGAACAGGCAGAAATATAATCGTATTGCGTATCGCGTATCGCGTGAAAAGATGGAAGTCAGAAGTCAAATTAGCATATAGCATTTAGTATATAGTGAAGAAAAAGGAAATCAGTAATTAGAAAAAAATCGTATCTCGTGAAGAAAATATAAATCAGGTGGAAAAATAAAATAGTATCTCCTATATGTGCATTGTTTTTCTTATATACTGACTACTGACTCCAGAATTCTTAACTAATAATTATGGTTTTTAATTTTTCGCTTTACTAATTTTTTTTATGTTCCATGCTATCTTCCTAACGCAATACGCAATACGCAATACGCGATACGAATATGGTTTTTTGCATAATAGGGTTATCTCTGATAAAATGAAAGACAAATTCAGTTAATCTTTTCTAATTATAAATAATCTAGGAAAGGAAAAATTTAGCAATATGGATATAAAGGAACTATTAGCTATCACTAAAGAAAGAGATGCTTCGGATTTGCATATCACCGTTGGAATTCCCCCGGTTCTACGTTTAAATGGTAAATTAAGAAGATTAAATTTACCTGAGCTAAAATCGTCAGATATTCATGAAATGATTTATAGCATAATTAATGATGAGCAAAAAGTAAAATATGAAAAAATTCATGAATTAGACTTTTCTTTTGGATTAGAAGATATGACAAGATTTAGAATCAATATTTTTAAAACTCGATTAGGTGAGGCAGCTGCTTTTAGGCTGATACCAGAAAAAATAAAAACTATTGCGCAATTAGGTTTACCGGAAGAATTAGCTATTTTTACTAAAAAAACGAAGGGTTTTGTATTAGTTACCGGACCTACTGGAAGTGGAAAAACAACCACCATAGCTTCTTTGATAGACATTATAAATCAAGAAAGATATGAACATATTATAACCATTGAAGACCCTATTGAATTCATCCATAATCATAAAAATTGCATTAT
This sequence comes from Atribacterota bacterium, assembly GCA_049676265.1. GTDB lineage: Bacteria > Atribacterota > Phoenicimicrobiia > Phoenicimicrobiales > Phoenicimicrobiaceae > Sediminicultor. The sequence goes on along the minus strand of JBAUBA010000264.1, from coordinate 1,621 downwards.
AGACCAGAGAGAAGTAGGAATTCACACTGATTCTTTTGCTTATGCTTTGCGAAGTGCCTTAAGAGAAGACCCTGATGTAATATTAGTTGGAGAAATGAGAGACCTGGAAACCATCTCTATGGCGGTAACTGCAGCTGAAACCGGACATTTAGTATTTTCTACTCTTCATACTAATAGCGCTGCTGAAACCATAGAAAGAATAATAAATGTATTTCCCCCACATCAACAGAATCAAATTAGAATGCAAGTTGCCGAATCTCTTTTAGGAATTGTTGCGCAAACCTTAATACCTACCTTAGACGAAGAAGGAAGAGTTCCGGCTCTTGAATTGATGATTGCTACCCCGGCAATTAGAAATATTATAAGGGAGGAAAAAACTTATCAAATGCCTACAATGATTCAAATGGGCAAGAAAGATGGTATGATAAGTTTAGACCAAACCTTGAAAGAATTACTGGTAGAAGGGAAAATTAGCCGAGAAGAAGCTATTAAAAAGGCAATAGATAAAAAGGTATTTATGGAAATCAGCGGAAGTTATATACATTAACATAAACTTTAGCTGGGAATTAGAGAAAAAAAACAGCCAATAAGTAAAATATAAAAAACATTTATAGTTAAAAAATAAAAATATTTTCGTATAAAGTATTGCCTTTAGTGTAGGGGTCGAATTTATTCGACCCGAAATTTTCGACAGGCGAGACGCCTGTCCTACGATTATATAACGATCTTTGAGGGTGTATGCAATACGCCCTACTTTTTTATTTTTTATTTTCTTAACCAGTTAACCAGGTGACCAAATAACTATATAACCAAAAAATGTATACGCTCTACGCTAAACGCTCTACGCTAGTTTATACGCAATACGAGAGTTAGCTTGACTTTTTAACTAAAATTATATAAAATTACTTAAATTTTAAAAATTAAATATTTTTCAAAAATAGAAAATAGGAGAGTAGATTATCTTTTTTAAGGAACTAAAAGAGAAGATAATTGAAAGACCCCTAACAAAAATAATTAAGTTGAAAAATTATAGTAAACTTAATCGGATAGCCCACGTTAATTGGCTGTTAAGCGGAATGGGTTAATTACCATTCAAACAGGGTGGCACCGCGAGCAATTCTCGTCCCTGATGATACTTAAAAAAGTATTATCAGGGATTTTTTAATAATAGAACCATATTTAAGGGGAGGAATATTAATATGAAAGAGGAGCAAGAGGAGAAAAAACACCCTCAAAAATTAGGAGAAATACTAGTACACTATAAGATTATTACTCCGGAGCAATTAGAGGAGGGATTAGAAATTCAAAAAAATAAGGAAAAAAGAATCGGAGAAATTTTAATTGACCTGGGAAGGGTTACACAAGATGAAATAAATTGGGTTTTAGGAAAACAGTTAGACCTTCCTTATGTTCAGGTAAATATTGGTAGCATTGATATTCAATTATCCAAGAATATTTCAGAAGATACTCTTAGAAAATTTAAAGCAATACCTATAATGGAGTTAAATGATGAATTAGTTATTGCCATGGCTGACCCTACAGACGAAGAAGCTATCGAAGCAATCAAGGAGATTACCAAAAGAAAACTAAAGTATGTCCTGGCATCTTTTAAAAATATCGA
>JBAUBA010000263.1:0-1547 GCA_049676265.1 Atribacterota bacterium | reverse complement strand
GAAGATAATTGCTCAATGTAAGAGGTTGGGAGCTAAGATTGTTGCCGGTGGTCCTCTCTTTACCTCCGGATATGAAAACTTTGAGGGCGATGTAGATTATTTTATTCTTAATGAAGCTGAAATCACCCTGCCTCCCTTTTTAAAAGATTTAGAAAGAGGACATGCTAAACATATCTACACCTCAGATCAGTGGGTAGATATAAAAAAGACTCCCATTCCCCTTTGGGAATTAGTTGATATAAATAAATATGTCACTATGTGTATCCAATATTCTCGGGGATGTCCCTTTAATTGTGATTTTTGTGATGTTACCTACCTCTTTGGACATAAGATGAGATTAAAGGCAAAAGACCAGATATTAGCAGAATTAGATAGTTTGTACTTACGGGGATGGAGAGGTGGCGTATTTATTGTTGATGATAATTTTATTGGGAATAAAAGAGAATTAAAAGTCGAAATACTACCGGCAGTGATTCATTGGATGGAAGAACGGAAATATCCTTTCAACTTTACTACTCAGGCCTCGATAAATCTCTCCGATGATGAGGAACTTATGCGTTTGATGGTTCAGGCGCGCTTTAGTTCAGTATTTGTAGGCATTGAGACTCCTAATGAAGAAAGCTTGGCAGAATGCAACAAGTTACAAAATAAAAATCGTAATCTGATCGCTTGCGTTAAGAAAATACAAGGGTTTGGTTTAATAGTTAACGGAGGATTTATTATAGGCTTTGATAGTGACCCACCTTCAATTTTTGAAAATATGATTGAATTTGTTCAAAAAAGTGGGATAGTCAGCGCCATGGTCGGGCTATTAAACGCTCCCCGGGGCACTAAACTCTATAAGCGACTTGCTAAAGAGAATAGATTATTAAAAGAAGCCACAGGTGACAACACTGACCTTTCCCTTAATTTTATTCCTAAAATGAACTATAAAGCACTTATTGATGGCTATAAAAGAGTTCTCAAGACCATTTATTCCCCTAAATATTACTATGAACGTGTCCTAACGCTTTTAAAAAATATGAAACCTCAGCAAAAACAAAAATATCAATTTCATCTTTGGTATCTTACTGCGTTCCTTAAATCTATCTGGCAGCTGGGTATAATAGGGAAAGAAAGAACTTATTATTGGAAAATCTTTTTCTGGACTTTGTTTCGGCGTCCGCAGCTCTTACCCATTGCCATAACCTATACTGTCTACGGTTTTCATTTTCGTAAAATTTATGAAAATTATTAACTTTGTTAAGGAGTCGTTACCCGCTAACGAAGTATTCACTGAATAGGGGGTGAAAAGTGTGGGTTGGGTTGAGATGAGTCAAAAAGAAAATGTATTAAGAATCACATTTTATTTGCTGGTAGCAGTTTTTATTTTAGCAGTAAGTATAATTTTTATCCCCGCATTTAGAGAAATTGTAAGTGATACTTTTATGATAATTTCCTCAGCTATTTTGCTTTTATTTAGTAGTGTGTTAATTGGTCTAACTTTGGTACAAAAAGTAGAGGGGAAGCTTAAAAAGTTTTTAATGTTAACTGGGGCTTCTGCTGCC
>JBAUBA010000262.1:0-1840 GCA_049676265.1 Atribacterota bacterium | reverse complement strand
TTTTTTATAGATATTTTTATAAAAAATTTGACAAAATTGCTGAAAGGGGTAAAATATAATAGGAAAAGGTAATATAAATGGCTGGTCCTTCTTACTTAAAAGAGATGCTAAAAACAATCCATTAGTCCTCTGAAAACAGAGATTGTTTATGAGGGATCTCTTGTGTTTTAATAATGTTATCGTTAAAGAGGTTGGAATCACTATTTTGTTTCTACCTCCTATAAGAAACGTTATTGGACTAAAGAGAAATAATAACGAAAAGGAGGTAGGAAATATGGAAGGTAGTAAATTATACGTAGGAAATCTTAAGTATTCTGTAACTAATGATCAACTAACAGAAGTGTTCTCCGCTTACGGTGAAGTTAAGAGCGTCAACATCATCGAAGGAAAAGGCTTTGGATTTGTAGAAATGTCTTCTCCACAAGAAGCTGAAAAAGCCAAAGATGCTTTAAATAATACCGATTTCGATGGTCGTCCTTTAAAGATTGACGAAGCCCGTCCACCAAGACCAAAAAGCGAATATCGCAGATACTAATTTAGTATTTTACAGTTAATATATATAAAAAAAATGGGACCAGCCATTTTAAATACATTTAAAAAATAGAATAATATAATAGGGGAGCTTGTTAAGGCTGAGAGTGTTTTTAGTAAACAGACCCTTAAAACCTGATCTGGGTAATACCAGCGGAGGGAATTAAAACATAATGTTTTGATTACACCGTAGATTTTGATTAAAAGATCAGGTCTGCGGTTTTTTTATTTTGAATAAATTATTTTAAAAGAAAGGGAGATTAATAATGAAAAGAAATCAAATAAGGATTATGACAGAGATTAGTATGGCGGTGGCATTGGCTGCTATTTTAAATTTTCTTCCTTTGTGGAGGATGCCTCAGGGAGGGTCACTTAGCCTCGAAATGCTGCCGATTTTAATTATAGCTTTGCGCTGGGGAGCTGGCCCGGGGATGATGGCTGGAGCAGTATATGGTTTAGTTCAATTAGCACTTGGCCCCTTCATTATCCATCCGGCACAACTGGTACTAGATTATCCTTTAGCTTATATGTTGGTCGGATTAGCAGGAATATTCTCAAACAAGATTAGCTTAAAGACAAAGAGTGGTACATATGGTTGGCTATTGTTAGCTGTTCTTACTGGTGGACTGGGAAGGTTTATCAGTCATTTCCTTTCCGGGGTTATATTTTTTGCTCAATACGCTCCGGAAGGTCAAAGTCCATGGATATATTCAGCTATATATAATATTAGTTACCTTTTGCCATCACTGTTACTAAGTTATATAATTATAATACCATTAATAAAGATTCTGGTAATTAGTGAGAGTGAAAATTAAAGATAAGAGGATAATTTATGTCAACGAATAAAGCGGTTGTTGCCTTAAATGGAGAATTAAAAGGCGATAGGGAAGAATATAAAAAACTAATTAGAGAGAAAGATATATTCTTTGTTGCAGCTGATGGCGGAGCCTTGTTATTAGAGAGCATAGGCTTTTTACCCGATGTGATTATAGGTGATCTTGATTCGCTTACCGAGGCACAATATCAACGTTATGAAAAAATGGGAGCTAAGATCATAAAATACCCTGTTGAAAAAGATGAAACTGATGGTGAATTGGCACTCCAATATTGTCGGGAAAGAGGTTTTAATAATATTATTATCATCGGCTTTGCGGGGGGGCGATTAGATCAGCAGTTAGCCAATATTTTTCTCCTGGAATATGCTTTTAGAAATGGCATAACGGCATTTATTAAGGAACCAGGTCTGGAAATGGGGATAATAGAAAAAGAAAAGGTTTTTTTTCAAAAAATAGGTGCCGGGCTTTCTTTG
>JBAUBA010000261.1:0-1688 GCA_049676265.1 Atribacterota bacterium | reverse complement strand
TTCGAGTTTATTGGACCCGATTATTCTGGGAATATCTATTAAACCTAAAATTATTTTTGTAGCTGCTGCCTATCTTTTTGAAATAGGTTGGCTTGGTTATTTATTGCGGAAGGCTAATTCTATCCCGATTCATAGAGAAAACTATACAGATAATATTGAATCTATAAAACAAGCTTTGAAAATATTACAGAAAGGCGGAGGTTTGGGAATTTTTCCTGAAGGAGGAGTTGACCGTCAAAAAAATAATTTACCCATTAAAGCCGGAGCCGCCTTTTTAGCTACCAGTGTAGGGGTTCCTATTGTACCCGTAAAAATTAAAGGAGCAGATAAAGTTTTGCCGAGAGGAGCAAAATTTGTCAGAAGCTTAAGCAAAATTGAAGTGGAAATTAAGAAACCGATTTACTGTTCAAGGCAGACTCATAAGGATAAAGAAATTATTAAAAGGGTAGTAGAATCTTATATAAAAGAGATATATTAAAACGAAGTTAAAAGAATATGACTCTGAGATTATTAGTGAAAAAACCATTAACCTTAAAAATTAATAATTTACTATATTTTTTTCAAAATAAAAAGGAATTTTTTCTTTTTTGTCGAATTCTTTTATTAAGGGAGGGAAAATTATGTCAAAACATATTGGAATAGTTGGATGTAGTGCAGAAGGTGCAGCTCTTTGTTATCGTACAATCTGTAAGGAAGGAACAAGTTTATTGGGAAGGCACGCTCACCCGGAGGTTACCATGCACACTTTCCCCTTAAGTGAATATATGCGGTATATCGAAAAGGGGGATTGGGAAGGCGTGGCAGATTTAATGTTATCTTCGGTATCTAAGTTGGCAAAAGTGGGAGCAGATTTTGCTATATGCCCTGATAACACCATACACCAGGCATTCGATCTAGTGGTCAAGGAATCACGAATTCCCTGGCTTCACATTGCACAGGAAGTTGCCGCTGAAGCAAAACAAAAAGATTATAAATGCCTGGGGATTTTAGGCACACGATATTTAATGGAGGGCCCGGTCTATCCTGACAAGATTACTGCGTTTGGCATTAAATATATGATACCCGAAGTAAAAGATAGAGAGAAAATCAATAAGATAATTTTTGAGGAATTAGTTAATGCTTGTTTTACTTCAGAAGCGCTTACTTATTTTCAGGGAGTCATCGATGAATTAAAAAATAAAGGGTGTGACGCGGTTGTTCTTGGTTGTACTGAAATACCGCTATTAGTAACTCAAGAGAATTCATCTCTACCTATACTTGATTCTACCAGACTCCTGGCAAGAGCAGCCTTAAAAGAAGCAACAAGATAGAATCTTTATTAAGGAGGAAAATAAGATAGATGAATAAAATTAATTTAAAAGAAAAAATAGAAGTTTTGAATATGCACAGAATTGCCTTTGCGGCAGTTTTATTTATCTTATTAATTGTGATAGCCAGTATTCTTTTATTAATCTGGTGGCCGGCAAAACCATCATTAGCAGAAATAACTAATTCCTGGGTCGCTTTAATAATAGTGTATCTGGTTCTTAGTATATTATTGTTTGATAAGCCCATTTATAAGTTCTTTGAAGAATTTATTACTGCTAAAAAATTAGGGCAACACGATTCTCAACAGTCAAGACAAGAACAATTTCTCGGTTTAGTTTCAGATATTAACATTGGCGATTTAACCCATTATTACGATTCCA
>JBAUBA010000260.1:0-2907 GCA_049676265.1 Atribacterota bacterium | reverse complement strand
GAAAGTACTGTAGTATAAAGGGGGGATTACTGTGTTAGATATACAAAGAAATAATCTTGATATATCAAGTTCTCCTTATCTTCGGCAGCATGCAAAGAATCCCATATGGTGGCAGGAATGGAGTTCTTTAAGCCTTAAAAAATAATAGTAAGACATTTCATATTTACTTCTTAAAGCGAAGTTTCGGGATTTAACAGAAATTGAGATAAATATTATCCAGGTAGCACAGTTAAAGATCAGACCTTGTAAACTTTGCTTTAAAGTATGTACTAAAAAACCTTACAGATTATAATTAAAGATGATTTTGAAATGTTCTTAGGAAAGACACAGGGCCTTCACAATTTCATGAAATAATGATAGAATAAGAAAGTATAAACACGGGTTATGAAAATGTCAAGGAAACTAAAATACATGATAAGAAGGCATTTTAAATTTTGAAACATAACCCCGAAACTTGTCATATATATAACAGGAGGTATGAAAATGAATATTTATAAATATGCCATGAAGCTGGAAAAAGACAGTGAAAATTATTATCGTGAACTTGTTGATAAAACAGAGGATGTAGGGCTCCAGAATATATTAAAAATGTTAGTGAATGACGAAGTGAAACATTATCATATTATTGCACAAATGATGAAAACCGATGTAAGTGCAGAATTAGCAGAAACAGATATATTAGAGAATGCTAAGAATATCTTTATTAAAATTAAAGGAAAAAATCTAGTATTTAACTTTGACTTGCCACAGATAGATTTCTATCGCAAAGCCCAGGAAATGGAAGAAAAGAGCTATAAGTTTTATATAGAAATGAGTGATAAGGCTGAAACTGAATCACACAGGAAAATATTTTTAAAATTAGCAGAACAAGAAAAAAAGCACATGTTTCTACTGGAAAACTTAGTTGAATTTGTTTCCAGACCCGAGACATGGATTGAGAATGCAGAATTTAATCATTTGGAAGATTATTAAGACTTATCTTATAATTTTAAAAAAACAAAATTGTTTTTTATTCAGTAAACTACTTAAAAAGAGTTTATTTGTTTATAGAATTAATCTGAATTGTAAGATAGTACAATCTCCTTGTTCTTAATTCAGTATAATAAATATATTTTCGAAATTAATTTTACTGAAAATAAAAATTTTAAAAGAACAGAAAGGAGAAATAAAAATGACGACTTATTTCATGTTTGGGAAATATTCCCCTGAAGCCATAAAGGGAATAAGCTCTGAACGCACGAAAAAGGCTAATGATGCTATTTTGAAACTTGGTGGCGAGATAGTTGCCCAATATGCACTATTAGGAGATAAGGATTTGGTTTTTATTGTAAATTTACCAGGCTTAGAAGAAGTAATTCAAGCTTCAGCAAATTTGCATAAATTAACCGGTATCGCCTTTTCTTCCACCCCAGCCATAACTATAGAAAAATTTGATGAAATTCTTTCATAGAAATATAGGGCAATTTATCTGAAGATATGAGTTTTTTCAATCCAATAAGAATTACAGAATAAGGATGGTTGTACTATCTAAACATTAAGGAGTAAAAATCATAGGCAAATGCTAGGATATTGCTACAAAAAAATTGAATAAGTGATTTAGATGATTCATGATTCAGGGGAAATTTTTCGTATGAAATATTTAGGTAAAATTAGGGCAGCTTATATTATTTAAAATACCTTTAAAACCTTACCAACCTTTGGTAACTTTCAAAATATCATCACTGAGTAATCCCTTTTGCAAATCCCTCATACATGTTTCAATAATATCAATCCCTTTATTGAACTCTTCTTCTGTAATGATAAGGGGAGGTTGAATTCTTAATACTGAATGACTAAAGAAGGATAATAATAATCCCTTTTTCCAGGCACAATAACAAATTTTTGCTGCTGCTTCTTTATTTCTCTCTTTAGTTATGGGGTCCTTAATTAGATCTACTCCTATGGATAATCCCAAACCTCTTATTTCTCCAATAAATGGAAATCGCTTTTTCATAGAAGTAAAACGTTCAAAGGCAACTTTATTTAATTTTTCAGCATTTTCCATTAATTTTTCTTCTTCAATAACTTTAATTGTAGCCAAAGCTGCTGCACAGCATACAGGATTACCGGCAGTGGTAAATAAATGAGCTGGTGCCTCCAAAGCTTCCATAATTTCTTTTCTTCCGATTAAAGCGGATAAAGGCATCCCGGAGGCTAAAGCTTTGGCCATTATTATAATATCGGGTTCAATACAAAAATGCTCTATCCCGAACCATTTACCCGTTCTTCCCATTCCTTGTTGAACTTCTTCTGAAATAAAAAGAATGCCATTCTCTTTACATAATGCAAATAACTGCTGCATATAATCCTTGGATGGTACTACTATTCCCGCATCTCCCTGAATCGGCTCAATAATAACGGCTGCTACTTCGTCTGGAGGAAGATAATTTGCAAAGGCGTATTTTAGGTAATCAAGACAATTTTTTCCTGCATCTTCCGGTGCCCCTCCCAAGGGATTGCGGTAAGTATCGGGAAAAGGCATATGATAGATTTCGGGAAGCAAAGGTCCGATTTTTCTACTCATATCAAGACTTATTCCTGAAAGAGTAATGGCTCCATAAGTGGAACCATGATAAGAGCGGATAAAAGAGATAATTTTAGATCTCCCGGTATAAGCTCGAGCCAGTTTGATAGCACCATCATTAGCGTCAGAACCGGAAAGACCAAAAGTAACTTGCTTGGGAAAATTACCGGGAGTAATCTCTATTAATTTCTGGGCGAGGTCAGCTAAAGGCTTGTGGTACATATACACTGGAGTGTAAAGTATAAATTGTTGCGTTTGTTTTATAATGGATTGCACAACATTTGGATGACAATGTCCCACATTAAGAGCCCCCGCACTGGATAAAAAATCAATAAACTTATTTC